>NZ_CP022261.1 GCF_003119195.2 Azospirillum baldaniorum
CGAGCTTCTCGAATCGAAAGATTGGCAGAGTTGGTACAATGTCGCCGATGTCGTCGCCGGCCTCATGGTGCGCGCGATCGACGAAGGCGCGGCTGGTCCTGCGCAGGCGCCGTCGTTCTGGCGCTGGCTCGCGAGCATCGGACGGAGCGGGCATTGGGACCGGGAATCCCAGAGAGAACTCAAGGATCGGTTGGGCGCTCGCGATGACATCCGCCGGGCGGTCCAACTCCACGCCTTCTCTGACCAACGCCGGAGGAAGCCAGTGTGGCAAATCAATTTGGCACTCCGTTCGCGGATGATCGCTCTTTCCGACCGGCCTACCGACGTCGCGTGCTTACTGGACCGCTTCGCCGACGCCGACAATAGGGACGAGGCGCTCCGGGAGGATTGGCGTGAACTGATGCATCTGGGGACATCCGCTGAAAAAATCGATCCTGCCGTGCGCGCCAGCGGTGCGAAGTTCCAGCGCGACGATGCCCAGTTGACCGCATTCGTCCGCAAGCTGAAGCATCCCAAGAAGTCTGCGCGGGAACTAAAGCATGAGCGTCAGGCCGCCAAGTGCGAGAGGAAGCGGAAGGCCAGATGGAGAACCAGATTCGAGGCTCGCCGCCGCGACTACGCGGCCCAGCGCCCTGCCATCTGCAGCGGTAATTTGGCCGCCATTGTTGACCCTGCGCGGGCCTATCTTGGAGATACCTATCTTGGAGATGTTGAGCGCGGGAAGCCACCCTTGGAGCGTGTCGCCCTATGGTTGGGGCCGGAACTCCGCGATGACGTGATCATGGGTTTCGAGGCCGCGCTCCATCGTGCCGATCTCCCCACCGCTGCTGTCGCTGACGGGATCACACGGAACACGCTCTACACCTACTGCCACGTAATCCTGGCTGGTCTTCTGGCAAGGCTTCGTGCCGGCAGTGGATTCGACGACCTGTCGTCCGATGTCCTGCGGGTCGGACTGCTGATATGCCTGAACGACCTGACTTGGTGCGTCGACAAGGACAAGGACGTCAAGGACTTGCGGAAGGCGCTTGAGGCTATCGTCGCCGCCACCCCGAAGCGCGAAAAGACTTCGCGCGGCTTTGGATCGAGCCCGCGCTCGCGGCAGGGTGTTTGCATGTCCGGCCTTTATCAGCTCACCCACGACGCGAATTGGCAAGCGACGGGTGGGGCACTCGCCGCCGGTTGGCTGACGGCGTACCCGAACGTGCCCGAGAACGTTGAACTTGAGCTGGTCGATTGCCTGACACACGCCGGGGCGGGCGCCCCTTGCCGCCATAGCGGCCAATCGGGCGAGCGGGATTTACCGGAACTTCGACCACATGCTCTCCTGGCTTGCGATCGAAGCGCTGGTCCGTTTCGACCAGGTGCGGCCGGACATCGACGGCATCGGCGCCCAGCACCCGCAATTCATCTGGTTCCTGCGCAATCGCTTTCAGTTTGAACAAGGAAAAACGGGGATTCCCATCACCGTGGCCCAGGCCAAGTGGATCGTTTTGGAGTTCCGCCGAGCGTGGCCCTACGCCGAGTTGCGGGGAAGCGGATCGGGAGATACCAATCCTTACGATGCCACGAACTTCCTGCTCGCGCTGATCGGCCGCCTTGTGAACGACACCGGCGGCGAAGCGACCGAGGCGTTGCGGGCGCTAGCCACCGAGCCGGCGGACAGCTACAGCCAGCTGATCCTCCACATGGCCGCCGAGCTACGGCAGAAGCGTGCGGAAGAAGCCTTCGAGCCGCTGCCGCCCGTACGTCTCAAGGAACTGCTCACCGAGGGGCCGCCGTCCAACGCCGATGACCTGAAGTCGCTGGTGCTTGAGGAACTGACGCTCGCGCAGGCGAAGCTCATTGGCGACGACCTCGACCAAGTCCGCGACTTTTGGGGCGATGACGGGGTGCCGTACGACGAGAATCGTTGCCGGGACCGGCTTGCGGTGATGATCGAGCCGGAGCTCACCCGCTACGGTGTGCAACGGGTGACCGAGCGGACATGCCGAAGTCGAAGCGGCCGATCTCGCCTTCGCCCGTGGGCGCTCCAGTTGCCTATGGAGGTGAAGGGCAATGGCACCGGAAAGTTTGGGACGCCGCGACTGGCCAGCTTGATACCGGTATCTCATCGATTGGCGTCCGGGAGCGTGGAATCTATTGCGTGCTGTGGTTCGCGATCTGCCGGCGAAAGACGGCGGAGCTGAAGCGCCGCCCAATGGACTGAATGCGCCGACGACAGCGGAAGAGATGAAGGCGATGTTGATTGACCGTATTCCGGAAGCGCGCGGAGGTTCATTGACGTGGTCGTTTTGGATTTGTTGCGGGCAAACCGTGAAGCGCCAGATTCCAGGATGATATCGTTCCTGTACACGTTGATACCGTTCCGGTGTGGGCCCGCACCGCTTCTTCAGTGTGTTGCAGCGAAGCGTTGGCGACGATCACAGTGGAGTTTTTTCCATAAGACACCTTATGGTAGTTTTTGGTGTTGCGTGGTGGGTTCTATCCTGAAGTGCACCTCTTGTGTCAGTGCAAGGCTTACCGGCTTCAGGGTCAGGATGGGCACGCAGTATCTCACATCGATCTGGCCGAACGCGACGCATTCAGAAATGCGTGACGCCAAGGTGCCGGTGGCGGTGATCGCGGCGGAGTTGGGTCGGCACCGCTCGACGATTCATCGCGAAATCCGGCGCAACTTTTATCACGATCCTTTTCGCGACCGCTGGGGCAGAATATCGTGCTACTACTGCACCACAGCCGACGCTTACGCCCACCGCTTACGGGCGCGGCGGGCCAGGCCGCTGACGGTTGCGTCTCACCCCGAACGTCGAGGGACCGGTGCACCTTGTTGGTCGACAGCACTGGCGTGAAACCGAGCGGGCCGAGCGAATGGCTGGTTGAAATGCATAGTCTCCAGCGCCGCCGGGCTTAAAGTATGCATGGTTGATGGAATCTACCGCGCGGGCCAGAGCCAACCGCACCATTGGCAAGTACGATGTGCACCTCACGACGCGGCAGCCTTGCCGCAGATCGCCGCAGGGGTGCTGGCGCCCGCAGACGACGGCCGGTTGCCTGGGTTACTGTCCCACACATGACGACCACAGACGGATTGAACGCGCTCGTCCGGGCGCTGCGCGACATGGCCAAAACCGGATCGGACGGTTTCGAAGGCTTCGTGCGCAACGTCCTCCGGCATGCGCTCGGGCGTCACATCCGGCTTCTAAAGTCGGGCCCGCAGCACGGCGGCGACATGCTGGCCGACAGCCGAACGGCCCTGCCGGAGATGGTCATCGAATGCAAGCGCTACACCCGCAAGCTGTCGTTCGACGAACTCCGCACAAAGCTCGAGGAGGCACTCCGCGAACGGCCGAACATGAGCTGTGGGTCGTCGCGACGACCGTGGACATCAACGCCCGCGACGTGGAGCGGCTGCGCGATATCGCCGGCGACAAGTACGTGTCGGTCGAATGCCTGGACTGGGACGATTCGGCCGGCGCCATTCCCTCGCTGGCGGCGCTGTGCGCGCGGGTGCCGGATCTCGTGCAGGCGAAATTCCCGGCGCTCTGGCCCGCCTTCAAGGTCTGCGTCGACGCGCGCAAGGCGGAGTTCGAGCGGTTGGGCGACGACATTGTCGACCGGCTGAGCCGCCCGGACTGCGGCTACGCCCTGGCGCAGGCTAAGGCCGAGGGCTGGCTGCGCACCACCCTGCCTCGCCGGTGATGGCACGCCGGAACCTGCGCAGCCGCGCCGGACTGACGGCGCCCGAGACGCGGCGCATCCGTCGCGATGCCATCATGCAGGGCTTGGACGACTGGTGGAGCGACGGGGCGGAAGCGCCTTGTGTCCTGCTCGCAAGGAAGGCATGGGCAAGACCTGGGCGATACTGGCCTGGTGCCTGGAACGTTTCGAGAAGGATGCGGAACCACCGCTGGTGCTGGTGGTGTCGGCCGGCGATGTGGATTCCACGGACGCCGAACGAACCTTCGATCAGATTCTGCGCAAGGCGACGGCGTCCGATGCGTTGCGCTGGGACCGGGTTGAGCATTGGGCAAAGCATGGCGATGATCGGCGCATCCTGGTGATCGTCGATGGGCTGAACCAGAACTTCGGTTTTGACTGGCGCGATTTCCTTTTCCGGTTCGAACGCTTGGTGATGAACGAAACGAGCGTCTTCGCCCTGGCGCTGACCTGCCGCCCGGAATACTGGGAACGCGATCTCCAAAGCCCTCTTCAGGCATCGGGCGAAGACTTCACGAAAATCCCGGTCGGGCCGTTTGACGACGCGGAGCTGGAGGCATTCCTGCGCCTGCACGGCCACAGCACGCAGGATTTTCCGGAAGGCCTGCGCGCCGTGATGAGCGTCCCGCGCCTCTCCGAGTTGGCGATGGAACTAAGCGCCCATCTGTCGCAGGTCGGCGAGGTCACTCGTGAAATGCTCTACCTCGCGGAGTGGGCGCACCGCAGGCGCGTCAACGCCGACGCCGGCGTCCTCGACCCCAGGGCGATCAAACGCTTCGCGGGTGAACTGGCGCATCGCTTTCTGAACGACCCCGCCGATGCCATCTCATGCCAGGAAATTCTCAAGATCCTCGACCGCAATGGCGGGCAGGGCAAGGAGAGACTCGGCAACGCGCTCAGCGACATCGTCGACGGGCATTGGCTCAATCCGGGCGGTGACGATCATTGCTACCTGATCGAGCCGCAGGCGCTGCCCTACGTCGTCGGCCTCGATCTGGTCGAACAGGCACGCCGCAAGCCCGAACCGGCCGCGGTGCGCGAGGTGATCGCCGAGTACACCGAGCCGGCCTCGGGCGGCGATTTCGCCGCGCAAGTCCTGCGCGCGGCGACCGCCGTGGCGATATACGGCGGCCGGGTGGAGAGCGTGTACGACAGCCGAAGCCGTCGGGACGACGAGGTGCCGGCGAGCGTCAAGGAGGAGTTGCTGGCGGCTTGGCTGACCAGCCAGAACTTCGGCGAAGAGGACGAGGATGAGGCCGGCCGTCTGATCGGGGCCGATCCGGTATCGTATCTTGACGTGGCGGAACGCCTGTGTTCCGACGGCGGGTATGAGTTCCGCAGCCATGATGTGCTGGTGCGTGCTTTCGTCCGCGGCGCCCGCCGGGTGCCGGCCGTTCTCGACGCCCTCAAGGCGCGGCTGCCGTCCTGGGTTGGCGAGGCCGAGCAGTATCGGCTTTGGAGTCCCGCGTCCTTGCAGCAAGGGCACGCCGACGCCATCACCCGAAGTCTCGCGCACGCCTCGGATATCGCTGCGGCGTTGAAGCGGCCCTGGACGGCGGACACGCTCGTGAAGGGGGGGCGTCGTTGCAGCACAATGCCTTTAGAATTCTCTCACATCTGCCGCGCGCGCCGTTCGTCGATACACTGACCGCATGGGCTGTGTCGAAAGCGGTGTTCAATACATCAGACCATGCGGAAGAAACGTCGGCGGCGTGGATCCTGCGGCTGAACCCGCAGGATCGGGACAACGCGAACGAGATTCTGATCGCCGAAGCGGTGCTCTTGGAGAGCTCCGGCGACCGGTTCGGTGCGACCGTGGGCTGGCACATGCGCTGGATGGTGGGCAGCCGAACGGCCCTCGCGCCGTTGTCGCCCGCACTGGAAATGCCGGCCAGATCGTGCCCTGCCGGCTGGATCATTGATGGACAGGGCAGGCTGACCCGGGACCGACGCAAGAAACCCCTGCAATGGTCCGAGTTGAAGGACCTTGGGGAACATGCGTCCGACAGCCGGGTCACGCTCGATACCACGGCGCTCTTCGATCTCGCCGATATGGTGCGCCGGACGAGCCTGTCGGATATGCTGGAAGGCGACCCCACCGCCGAGGCGGACCCCAGGGACAACGCGCGCGTTGTCCTGCTCCGCTGGGCGCCCGCCTTGTGGGCGAAGACCCTGGGTTCCCATCTCCGCTCGCGGGCAGCGATGATCGACACGGATTTCGCATCCATGTCAATGGACCTCTCTGAAGACTTCCTAATCGTGACACCGGAGGCGTTGGACGAACTGTCGCGGGCCAGCCTTGAAGTCTTGCGCAGTCAGCAGTGGGAAGGAGGGTTCCTGGAACCCTACCAAGTGCGGGACCTGTTTAACTGCGTAATGCTCGGTTTGGCCGGCAAGTCGGCGCAGGAGCAGGTGGCCCTTCTGTCGGACTGGCCTGATGGGGCAAGCTTCGAAGCGCGCTGGGCCGCGATTCTCGCGCGGCCAGATGCGGGAACATTGATGGATGTCCTCGCTCGCATCGAAGTCACCGGACAACCCGCAGAACGTCAAGCTTGGCTCGGCTACCTGAGCTTTTCGAACCTTACAGCGATGCCAGCCGAAGGAAGCCGGATTCTTGCCCGGCTGGTTTCGGGGACCGATCTGGAGAGTGTGGTGCTTCCTGTGCTTTTGCGCTGTCCACAACGGCACGCGGCATCTGCCCTGGCGCAAACCGATTGGATCAGCCGCTATGCACCGCCCAGGGATACGCGCCTGCAAGGCTCCTTTATCCTGGCATCCAAACATAGCGGTCTCTCGCTTCCGGAACTGGTCGAGCGCATCCACATCACTGTCCTGCCGTGGGCGGTCGAACAGCGGGGCTGCCAGCCAGACGACGTGGCTGTCCTTCGGTGTGCCCTGTTGTCGTACATCGAGGCATCCCTGCGTGGGGACTTCGACAATATTGCTGTTTCGGGACCTGAGACTTTTCCCGACGAGATCAGCCACCGCCTGCATGCTCCCAAGGCCCACCGGGTTCTTTGGCGTGAGCACCGCGCGGAACTCGAACCGCTGCTGGAGGCCGTCGCGTCCCGAGACGATCCGATCCGAATGGGAGAAGGCCCTTTGGCCATGCTGGTCCGCGGCCTGCTCTGCGCAGCCATGACGGACACACCAGAGGTCGGAATCGCCCTCTGGCAAGCCATGCACCAAAGGCGACCGCGTCATGGGTTTCCCGGTCACGAAGCTGCCGATCTTCTGCATCTGCCGTTCACCATTGACGGTCCGGCCATGTCGCCGCTACGGCGGCGCGTGCTCGAACTGGCGTTCACCGACGACGAGTTGGCAACGAGCGTCCGGATCGCGATGCGCCATGGCCGGTCATCCTGGCTGCTGTCGACGATCGAAGCCGGTTTCGAAAGCGCCGACACCGCCTGGAACGCCCGCGCCCTGACGTTGGCCGGGCTTCTCGACGAAAGCCCGGCGGCCGATGCACTGTGGGAACGGATCTCGGCCGACCAGGCCCTGCGCGGCTGGCTCGACGATGTCCGCCGGAACGCTGCGAAAGGATACCGGCGCAACGCCCAAGCTCGCCACTGGTTGCGGCAATTCCTGTCAGCGTCGGACGACGCCGAGGCGCTGGCCGGCCATGCCCTGTTCCTGGCGTGCGTCGGCCCGCAGGTTGAAAGCTGGGCCGATTCCATGGTCGCTACAGCGAAGGACCTGCCCGAGCGCCGACTCCAGCATTGGCGGATCAACCGTGCACGGATCGATGAAAAGCTTCGCTCCAAGGAAAGCACCTTTTTCCACACGCCCATCTGCAAGGACCTTCATCCATGGACGACGCTGTGAGTTTCAAGGGCGCCACCGCACGCATCGACCTCGACGGCAACGGCACCATTGATGAGTCCATGACCTTCACCGGCAAAGGTTCCGGCGCCATCTTCTTCACGCCCGGCCAAGTCGGCGACAGCTCCTACATAGCCTTCATCCTGAAGTAACCAGTCACACGTATTGTTCGTGTCGAGCCTGTTCCGCAGGGCAGCAGCCATTTCCGAAGGGCTTCTGTGCGCAGTTATGCCTCCGCATCAAGCGGTGACTTGATCACCCCTGAAGCAGGAACGCTGCTGACGCCCTGGACCTACTTCCTGCCACCCTTCTCACGCGATTACCCCCACCATGACATCATCACCCCCTATCACTGTCGAACGATTCCGGTCTCTCGTTGTAACGGCCCACCTGGGTGGCATCGGAGCGGCCATCGCCATCTTTCAATCTGTGCTGCCGTACACATATGTGTCGGATTGTCGGGCCAACCTCGGCTCGCGCGAGATCACAGAGCTTCTTGCCCCGATTATCGCGCTTTTCTTCTTTGGCATTGTCATAGCCGTCCTGCCGCAGCTGATCGCTTGCTTTCAGATCGGTTTCAGGCTTTGCGGCACTGTGCTTTACCCTTTGTCACGCAGGGTGTCGTCGACGCTCGGCCCTATGACGACCCCTTGGACCGCGCGCGTTCTCTTCCGTGTCGAGGCGGCGGCAGCCGCTCTCAACAGATGGTGCAAGCGCCCGGCGATCGCCCCCTTCTATTTCACGTCGGAGGACTTCTGCGTCGCCTCGGCGGAGGCTGCCCGCGTCTGATTCAAGCGCAATGACGCCAACATCCTGAACACGCTCAGCTTCGCTCTGTTTCTCTATACATCTTGGGGGCTTTATACCGGCGTCATCTCCGATTTCTCCCGTGCTCCAAATGATCGGTCAACAGCTTAAGCTCACCGAAGTGTGTGCGAAGGCTCAAGGCTATACCATCGACCGGGAATCGATTAATCCATGGATCAACGTCTCGCCATACCAGCCAGAAGCGCCTAGGGTCCGGACTCATAACCAGTAGGCGACGGTTGCCACGATGTGGACGGCGGCCATGAAGTTGGTGGCGGAGCGGTCATAGCGGGTGGCGATGCGCCGGAAGTCCTTGAGGCGCCCAAACATGCGCTCGATGACGTTGCGGTTCCGATAGAGGTAGGGAGAGAAGCAGTTTTTCCAGCGCTTGTTGGCGCGTGGCGGGATGTTGGGCGCGGCTCCCGCCTCTTCGATCTTCCGGCGAACAGCGGCACTGTCGTATCCCTTGTCGCCGTGCAGGAGATCGGTGGCGGGCATCCGGTCGAGCAGACGGTCGGCGGCGGTGCAGTCGGCAACCTGACCGCCGGTCAACAGGAAGGCGAGCGGCCGACCGCGCGGATCGCTCAGGGCGTGGATTTTGGTGGTTCGTCCGCCACGGGACCGTCCGATGGCCTGGGCGCGCTCCCCCCTTTCCCGCCACTCGCCGAACGATGGGCACGGACCGCCGTGGAGTCGATCATCACCTGGGCCGGTGGGCCACCTGCCGCTGCCAACGCATGGAAGATATCCTCCCACACGCCCTTGGCCGCCCAGCGGACGAAGCGGTTGTAGAGCGTCTTGCGCGGACCGTAGACCGGCGGCGCGTCCGCCCAGCGCCCACCCGACTTCAGCACATGGACGATCCCGCTGATCACACGTCGGTCATCAACGCGCGGCTTGCCTCGGGTATCGCGCGGAAGGTGCGGCTCAAGCCGTCCGAACTGCTCCACCGTCAACCAGAACTGACCGTCGTTCATCACAAAGCCCCTTTCCAGGGCTTTGAATCATAACGATTCCCTTCGGGAAAGGCTCTTTATGGGTCCAGACCCTAAGGCGACGGAGCCGGCGGCACAGGGCGATCTATCTCTCCCACGCTGAGGAGCGTGCCGAGCTCCGCGGCGCCTGCCGTCCAGCCCCTTCTCCCGCCAGCAGCTCGATTCCCGTCCGCAAGGCCGGGAGGGCCGTGGCCCGCGAGGGGTCGCCCTCCCACTGGCCGGCGAGCGCTTCCGACACGGTCAGGCGCAGCCGGATTTCATCGGGACTCATCGCCCGAACCAGTGCCTTCGCCTTCCGGCGGCCTTCCTCCGTCGGTTCGGCGAAAAACGGCTGAAGCGTCGCCGGCGCCATGTCGGCCGGGGCCAAGGGACCGGCGAGGCGATAGGAGCTGTTCTTGCTTCCGCCCGGATTGGCGGCCAGAAGCCCTTTGGCCACGAGGTCGGCAATGTCGCGCTGCGCCGTCGGCATGCTGCAGTCCGTCAGCTTCGCCCATTTCGGCGACGTCATGAAGCCTTTCCATTCCGGGTCCAGCATGCGAACGAGCACAGCCTCCTGACGCGGCGTGACGCCGGCTTGGCGCGCCTGGTCCAGCATCTTCGTGCGGCGGAGCACGCCGCCGATCGCCACCTCGGCGTCGCGGGCCGAGCGGTCGTAAGCGTCGACGAACCACGCCAACCAGCCGGTCACATCGCCGTTGCCCTTCTGGGTCTCCTCCAGCCGGTCCCAGTACCCCTCACGGTCCCCCGCGATGGCCTGCGACAGGCTCAGCAGCCGCTGCGGCATCGCCTCGTCCTGGGCAAGTGCCCGGTCGGCGATGGCGCGCCCGATCCGGCCATTGCCGTCCTCGAAGGGATGGATGGTCAGAAACCACAGCTGCGCCAAGCCGGCCCGCAACACCGGGTCGAGCGCCGCGCGTTCGGCCGAGTCGTTGAACCAGGTCAGGAAACGGGCCATCTCCGCCGGCACGGCGTCCGCCGGAGGCGCCTCGTAATGCACGACGGGGTTATGCGCCGGTCCGGACACGACCTGCATCGGCTCCGGCCCCGAGCGCCATTGCCCGACCGGTATCCGCCTCATCTCCGACCAACCGGTCGGAAACAGGGCGGCATGCCAGCCGAAGAGGGTTTCGTCCGTCAGGGGACGGCTCGGATCCCGGGTGGCGTCCAGCAGCATCGCGACGGCCCCATCCGCCCGGCGGTCGTTCGATCCTCCGGGACCGGCTTCGAGGCCGAGGCGTCGGCGGGCGGACGCGCGCACGCTGTCGCGGGCCAGCGTCTCGCCTTCGATGCGCGACGACTGGATCGCGTCCTCGGTCACCGCGTCGGACTGGACCAGCAGCCGGTCCTGTTCTCCCAAGGGGTAGAGGAGCCCGAAGAGGGCTCCATGCCGGCGTGCCGCGGCCGCCAACGGTTGGATCAGGCGGGCGGCGTCCCATCGGAAGCTCGGCCAGTCGTCGCGTTGCCAGATGTACATCCGCTTCCTCGATGAGGCGAATGAGGCAACATTCGCCTCATGTTATGATGCGAATATCGGCTCATTCGCCTCACGGTGCAAGCGGATCTTCCAAGTGAGGTCGCTCTTACCGGCTACACAGGCGTTGGATGCGGGCAGTTAAAAAAACCTCAAAGGATGGTTACGATGCTGGAAGATCGATGGGGCGCACAACTACTCTCTTAAATTATTGGACTGCCTGAGTATCATGGCGCAGAATAAGAGTTAGGAGTTTAAGAAGATCTGGGCCTATCTGATTTTCATCAATTATGGGGCTGTTCTTCCCGTAATAGGTGTCGACGTTATGCCCAATACCCACACCATAAAGTTCAACCTCGCCTAGCGACCTTATCCAGGCAGCGCTTGATTGAAGGTGACTATGCAGAAAAGATGCGGCGTTCGCAGACAATGTTGAATCATCGACGGGAGCGCCATCGCTCAAAGCAACGAGAATTTTACGTTCGGCATGACGGCGCTGCAAACGGGAATAGGCCCATAAGAGGGCTTCACCGTCGATGTTTTCTTTTAAGAGTCCCATCATAATCATCGTTGAGAAATTGATATCAGCTTCCTGAAACGTTTCGTCAAAGCTCTTGTATACAATGTGCCGGAGAGCATTCAAACGACCAGGAAGGACTGGCTTGTTGTCAGAGATCCACATTTCCCTCGACTCACCACCTTTCCAAGCCTTAGTAGTGAAGCCCAAGATCTCGTTGCTGATGCCAGCACTCGACATGATTGACGATGCGATCGATGTCCATACGGCAACGTCTTCAATTTTCTGGCCGCGCATGCTTCCTGAATTGTCAATCAGGATCGAAATTGAAATATCCTGCTTGTTTGCGGCGTCAACAATCCCGGCAGTTCCATTCTCAATCGCGTCGTCAAACTCCAGGGACTTTGCACGAATGGCTTTAAGTAGCGTTTCGTGAAGACGAAGACTTTCATCAGGCGACATCAGTTGACGTGGACTGATCACCTCGTCAAATTTGGTTGTGTAGATGTAGTAAGACTGCTTCTGTACACGTTTAAGGGCGCTTGCTGAGTATTTTTCACCCCGTGCTACAGGTATCGCAAGCGGATTCCCGACAATCATGGGCTTCAGAGTGGCAAACTCAGTTGTATAAGATGGCATTGACGGCGAAGGTTGAGCTGTCTGAAGTCCGATTTGTGTTGCTGCGTCAATCTCAGCGCGCAAATCGACCATCGTCTGCTTGATTGTTTTTGCAAGCTTTGCGATCTGTTCGCGTATGATCGGGCTCTCGAGCGGAGGAAATCTCAACTCACGCCAGTCCGACCAGTTTCGCTCACGCAGGATTGTTGCCATGTCATTCGGATACTTGGCCGCGTCGTCAATTTCGTCGGCTGAGACGTAGTAGATCGGCAAAATCAAGCGAGGAATTCCAAGCGTGCGTTCGCGAATTTGAAACGCCTCAAACTCTTCACGGCACATATGACTGCGAAAATAGCTAGGCGTCAAGATTGGGATCAGGAACGATATGCCGTCGATTGCCCCCTTAATTCGCTCCCTCCACTGCTCGCCCCAAATTATGTCATTTCGATCTTGAAAGATTGGAAAGGGACGGCCGGTCTGCATGCGGACTTCTCCTTCAAGGCGCATTCTCAGATCTGATATGCGGCCAAGGTCATGCGCGTCGTCGTCTCGGACATAACTCAAGAAAGCGAGTGGATCTCTGTTCTGCATGAAATCGGCTCAATTTTAAAATTCGCTCGCTATAATATACACGAGAATTTTCGGTCATCATACCTCCCTCAAGGAGCCTATATGACGCAATTTAAGTGGCGCTTTGCAGAAAGTCCGCCTGCCCATGCGACGCGTTTTCCTGCACCACACGCTCGGTGAGCCGTGACGAGCTCCCCTAAACCCCGGCCACGGATGAGTTGGACCCTTTGATCAGAAGAATGAGCATGCCGCGCAGTGGCGAATCTTCGAGCCTAATGTTCAATTTCTACATCTCGTTACTGATCAAATGTCCGTTCCTGCCCCTTCGCAGACATCGAAAGCAGTTGACCAAACTGCCAGCCACGCCACCAACGACCGTTAAAGCTTTCCTCTCCAGCCCCTACCGCTCCCAGACGGTGAGGCCTGACGCCCCTCCGCCAGCTTAGAATTCCCGCCGATAAAAGCTGTTCGCGGGTGCTCGAACCCCGCACCGCCGTACCTGCATGCTCAAGGCATGAACTCATGGTGGTGGCCGAACAGGAAGAACAGAGCCGGTGAGCGGCGGGCGGCGCGCCCGCGCGTGACGCTGCTGCTCGCCGCCGTTCTCGCCGCAACGGCGGTGCCCGCAGCGGAAGGACGAGGCGAAGGCCTACCGGCTGATCGCACAGCGCTACGTGGCGGCCTTCATGCCCTCGGCGCAGGGTCTGCGCACGACGGTCAGCATGGTTCCGCGGTCCGGCCCCTGCCGGGACCGCCTGTTCCGAGCCGCCGGCACCGTCGAGACGGAGCCGGGCTGGCGCGTGCTGTTCGGAGCCGACGACGGCGAGGCGGAGGAGGAGGGCGGCGAGACCGACCGCCTGACGCCGGTGGCCGACGGCGAGACCGGCACCGTGTCGGCCGCCCGGCTCGAGGACAAGCGGACCCGGCCGCCCGTCCCCTACACCGAGACCAGCATCCTGGAGGCGATGCTGGAGGTGCATCGCCTCGTCCCGCCCGACAAGGAGCATCTGCGCGAGATCCTGAAGAGCTCCAAAGGCGTCGGCACCCCGGCGACGCGCGAGACGGTGATCAAGGAGCTGATCGCGTCCCAGCTCGTCGAGCGCGGACGGGCCCGCGGCAAGGGAACGCCGCCCAT
The DNA here is from genome assembly GCF_003119195.2 of Azospirillum baldaniorum. Lineage (NCBI taxonomy): Bacteria > Pseudomonadati > Pseudomonadota > Alphaproteobacteria > Rhodospirillales > Azospirillaceae > Azospirillum > Azospirillum baldaniorum. Next base: position 13,659 of record NZ_CP022261.1, read on the forward strand.
CGACCTCTCCGGCCAGGGCATCATGCTCGTGGAGGCCCTCCTGCCCATCGTCCCCGAGCTGGTGCAGCCCGAGACGACGGCGCTTCTCGAGATGGATCTCGACCGCATCGAGCGGGCGCGCGACTCGCGCGGCGCCGACCGGCTGGCCGAACAGGTGCTGGAGGACGCCCGGGAGCGCATCCTGCGCCAGTTCGAGGCGATCCGCGCCAACGGCCGTCCACCCGAACCATCGGGGTCCCGTCCCGCCGCGCCCGGTCAGCGGGCGTTCATCGCCGCCATCGCGGAGCGTCTCGGCCTGGCGCTGCCCCGGGAGCGGCTCGCAGCGATGAGCACGGGCGAGGCCTCCGCCTTCATCGACGAGCACAAGGCGCGCTTCGAGGAATGCGCCGGCCGGGGTGGGAACGGGCGTTCGCGCTCGTCCCGCAGCACGGGGCCGGCACGCGGCGGGCAGCGGCGGGACGAACCGTCCGGCGGGCGGCGGCGGTCCTCCGGGACCCGCCGGCCGTGAGCGCTTCAGCGGTTTCCGCGAATGCCGGAGTGGAGCGTCGCGTCCGGCTCGTCCTCGTCGATCACGCAGATCCAGGACAGCGCCGCGATTTCCCGGGCCGGCTGAAGAATGCTCGCGATCCGGCACCAGTCGAGCCGGATGTCCGCGGCGGGCTGAAGCGTCCGCGGGGCGAGGCCGCTTTCGCTGCGGCGGCCGGGATTGAGGCCGGGATCGATCCGTCCGTGGGCGGCCACCTCCCACGCCGTCTGGGCGCTGACGGCCAAGCCGAGGAAGCAGCGCCGCGGTCCGCCCGGCGTCGCGCGCTCGGTGACCACCGGCCGGGCGCGGGGGCCGGGCCGGTCCTCCAGCAGCAGCGCCATCTCCGCCGGCATGAGCAGCAGGCAGGGGCGCGGAGGATCGGCCGGCGGGCGCTCGGTCTCGGTGGGCAGGTAACTGAGCATGGGTCCTTGACACGTCTCTCGGCCAGGCGGGGCCGAACGGCATGAGCAAAAGCATGATACGCGTTGAGGACGCAAGCCGGATGCACGCTTCCGGGGGTTCCCGTCGCGAGCCGGCGCCCGTCGATCCGCTCCTTCACCGTCTGCGCCGTCTCGGCCTGCCCGAGGACGCCCTCGAGGCGGCGGCCGACGCATACGCCGACAGCCTCGCCGCCGCCCTGGCCGCCGGGGCCGATCCCGCTGCGGCGCTGGAGCGCGCCGCCTTCGAATCCGCCGGACCGGCGCCCGGCGATGCCCCCCATTCCGACGACCCCACGAACGCCTTCGCGGCGGGAGAAGACCGATGAGCGACGTTTCGATGACCGTTTCCGGCGACTCGGAGGACACCACGTTCGCGCTTCGCCGCCCGCCGCACCGCACGCCGGCGGAGGATTACGCGCTGTCCATGACGTCGGAATCATCGGCCTGGGCGCGCTGCGAGGATGCCCGGCGCGCCGTGTGGCGGAGGGCGAAGCGGGGCCGCGGGAAAGCGGTCGAGGCCGCGCTCGCCGTCCTCGCGGAGGGCGGCCTTCCCAAGGCGCGCCGCCGCGCCCAGAGGGTGCTGGCGCGCGCCGGCGTGCCCCACGACGCCGTCGCCGCCTTCGATGACGCCGCGCACCTCTACCGGGCGGCGAGCGTCGAGGCGACGCACGCCGTGGCCCGTCTCGGCGATCTCGGCGTCCGCGTGCCCGGGGAGGCGGCGCGCGACATCGCCGCCTTCCGCCGGCAACTGCTGCAGGCGGCGCGGCGCCTCAACCCGACCATCGGCGTCACGGCGGTCCAGGAGCTGTGGGGAGAAGGCGCCGCCCTGGTGGCCAGCGGTGCGGCGAGCGACGGCCGCATCCGCGTGGCCGGCATGTTCGAGCGCGCGAAGGGGCTGGCGTCCATCTCCATGGACGTCGCCCGGTTCGACCCGCTCGACACCGTCTACCACGAGGGCTGGCACAGCCTGGAGGCGCTGCTCAGCGAGAAGGACCAGCAGGTGCTGGCCGAGGAGTTCCCGGGCACCGAGCAGCTGTCGCACCGCGAACGGGTCGCCTACGCCTTCGGCGCCTGGGCGGCGCGGCGCGACCGCAGCGGCCCGCGTGCCCAGCGGGTGTTCGAGCGGGTCGGACGCTTCTGCGGGCGGCTGGCCAACTGGCTGGACTCCCGCGGCTTCCAGACGGCCGAAGACCTGTTCGAGCGGGCCTACGAGGGCGATTACGGGCGCCGGGCCGCCAAGCTCGCCCGGCGCGACCCGAAGGCCTTGCGGACCCAACGGCCGCTGATCGGCGACGCCACCGACCCCCGCCAATACAGCCTCGGCGCGGCGCCTTGGCAGCCCCCCGACCGCTTCGGCTCCGACGACCCGCGTTGGCGGGCCGCCGAGGCCCGTCTGGCGGCGGCGGCGGCCGACGGCGACCGCCTCGTCGCCGCCGCCGCGCTCGACGCCGCCCGCCGCCAGGCGGCCGACCCGCTGTGCCGCGACACGCTGGTGCACATGGCCCCCTCGGCGCTGCTCGCCCTCACCGCGGACCCGCGGCCGGGCCTGGATCACCCGCCGCCGGACCTCGAGCGCCTGCGCGGCGAGATCGCCGACGGCGGCGCCGAAGCGCTTCCCGAACTGACCCTGCGCATGCCCGATGCGGAAGCCCGCGCGCAGGGCTTCTCCGCCGCCCCCGGGCGCTTCAGCCGGCCCGGGGACGCCCCGGCGGGCACCGCCGAGGTCATCGGGTGCCGTGCCATCGGCATCGTCCACCTCGCCCACGAGATGGGGATCGAGCGCGTGCCGGTCCGCCTCCACCTGCGCGACGACGCCGTGCCGTGGCCACTCGAGCCGCGCTGGGGGATCATGCCCTGGCGTCCGGCCGCCCTGGCCGGAATGGAGCATCCGGGTGGACGCGCGCGCGTCGCCATGCCGGACACGCCCGCTTGGCCGGCCGAAATGGTGGTCGCGCAGAACCCGCGCACCGAGCTGGTCCCATCCCCGCCTTTGCGGCTCCGCTCGCGGCTCCAGTTCAGCGCCGGCACCGGGGCGGAGGCCGTCCCGTCCGGGGGCGTGCTGTCGGACGCCCCGGCGGCGCCGCGCAACCACGTCATCGCCGACCCCGCCCGGCTCGGCACCCGCAGCCCCAAGCGCCGCGCCGCCGACAACATCGCCGCCATCGAGACGCTGCTTCTCGTCGAGGCCGACGGGCGGCTGCCGACCGACGACGAGCGCCGGCTTCTCGCCGCCTATTCGGGGTTCGGCGGCGTGCCCCAGGTCTTCGAACCGTGGCGGGCCGTCGAGCAGGGCTGGCAGCCCTACGCCGACGCGCTGCAGGCGCTGCTCGACCCGGACGAATACGCGGCGCTCCGCGAAAGCGTGAAGAACGCTCACTACACCGACGGCCGCGTCGCCGCGGCCATGTGGGACGCGCTCGCGGCGGCCGGCGTCACGGCCAGCCCGGATCACCCGGTGCGGGTGCTCGAGCCGGGCTGCGGTCCCGGCTGGTTCATCGGCCTGATGCCGGAGGCCCTGCGCGACGCCGCCGTCACCGGGATCGAGCTCGACAGCGTCAGCGGCCGCATCGCCCGCCTGCTCTATCCCGGCGCCGACATCCGGCTGGAGAACTTCGCCCGGACCGCGATTCCCGACGACTGGTTCGACCTGGCCGTCGGCAACGTCCCCTTCGGGAAGTACCACCTGTTCGACGCGCGCTACGCCGATCTGAAGCCCACCGTCCACAACCATTTCCTGTTGAAGAGCGTGGATCTGCTGCGGCCCGGCGGCGTCGCGGCGCTGATCACCAGCACCTTCACGCTCGACGCCGCCGACACGGGCGTTCGCGAGGCCCTGCGCGACAAGGCGGAGCTGGTCACCGCCGTGCGGCTGCCGGCCAACTGGGCCGGGCAATCCGCCGGCACCGAGGTCGCCGCGGACCTGCTGGTCCTGCGCAAGCGCGCCGAACCGCTGTCGTCCCTGCGCGCCGCCGAGCGCGACGCGGTGATCGCCGCCGAGCCGGACTGGATCGCGGTCCAGAGCGTGCGCGACCCGCTCGGCGGCCCGGAGATGAAGGTGAACCGCTGGTTCGCCGACCATCCCGACCGGGTGATCGGACGCCTGGAGCGCTCGGGCACCAACTACGCCGGCGAGCATCCCGACGTCACCGCCCGCCTTCCGCGGTTGAAGCCGTCCAACGTGCCGGAGCGCGCCGCCGCCGAGTTGCGGGACCGTCTCGCGGCACTCCCCACCGACCTGTGGAAGCCCATGGAGCGCTCTCCGGTCCAGGCCGTGGAGACGGCGCCGGCGACCGCCCGCGAAGGGTCCTACCTGCTCGACTCCGCGGGCGCGCTGCGCGTCGTCGTCGACGGCGCCCTCGCCGTTCCGGCGGTCGGCGATCGCCCCTTCACCGCCGCCGAGGAGCGGCTCGTCCGCGACGGGCTGGCGGTCCGCGACGCGCTGCGCCGCGTGTTCGCCGCTCAGCGGGAGGGCCGCCCGCAGGGCGAACGCGACGCCGGGCGCGCCGCGCTGCGCGAAGCCTACGAGGCGTTCGTCGCCGCGCACGGCGCCATGCGCGGCCGCCGGGCGGTCCGCCTGCTGGCGGCCGACCCCGACGGGCCGATGCTGTTCGCCCTCGAGCAGGTGGCTCCGGACGGCGCCATTCACCGGGCGGACGTGTTCGAGCGCGACGTGCTGGCCGCCGTGACGCCGCCCGACCGCGCGGCCACGCTGGACGACGCCCTGGCCATCGTCCTCAACGAAACCGGGACGATCGACAGCGCCCGCATGGCCGCTCTGCTCGGCACCGCGCCGGCGGAGGTCGAGGGTCGCCTGGTCGACACCGGTTTGGCCTTCGAGGACCCGGCGACCCGCCGCCTGGTGACGCGGGACGACTACCTGACCGGCGACGTGCGGTCCCGCCTTGATGTGGCGCGTCTCGCCGCCCAGACGGAGGAGCGCTTCGCCCGCAACGTCCAGGCGCTGGAGGCGGTGCAGCCCGACCCCATCCCCTTCTACCAGATCGCCGCCCGCCTCGGGGCGCCCTGGGTGGCCCCCGCCCACATCCGCCGCTTCGCCGCCGAGCTTTTCCAGATCCCGCCGGAGGCGGTCGAGGTCGGCTATTCGCCGGTGGACGGGCGCTGGGAGTTCCGCGTCACCGGCGGCCACCGGACGGCGCCCGGCGTCACCACCACCTGGGCGACCGACCGCGCCGACGGCGCCGAGCTGATGCTGGCGGCCCTCTCGGGGCGGCCGCCGGTGATCAAGGACAAGACGAAGGACGGCGGTCCGGTCATCAACGCCGAGGAGACCCTGGCGGCGCGGATGAAGGTGCGCGAAATCCAGGGGGCGTTCCGCGACTGGATCTGGCGCGACCCCGAGCGGCGCGCCGAGCTGGCCGGCGTCTACAACGCACGCTTCAACCGGTCGGTCGCGCGGGTCTACGACGGCGGCCATCTGACCTTCCCGACCATGGCGCCGGAATGGGCCGCCCGGGCGCGCGCCATCCAGAAGAACGGCGTCTGGCGCGCCCTGCAGGGCTCCACGCTGCTCGGCTGGGAGGCCGGGGCCGGCAAGACCTTCGCCCTGGTGGCGGCCTGCGTCGAGGGCAAGCGCATGGGGCTGCACCGCAAGCCCCTGCTCGCCGTGCAGGCCACCACGCTCTACGGGCCGGACAGCGTCGTCGAGACGGCCCGCGCGATGTATCCCGCGGCCAAGATCCTCGCCTGGCCGGACAAGCAGACCGTGACGCCCGAGGAGCGCCGCCGCTTCTGGGGGCGCGTCGCCACCGGCGACTGGGATCTCGTGGTGGTCCCCCACGATCCCTTCGACATGATTCCGCTCTCCCCGGCCCTGGAGGAACGCTTCCTCCAGGAAGAGAAGGCGGCGTACCGCGAGGCTCTGCAGGGGCTCGACCCGGACGAGTCGGAGCGCACCGTCAAGCACATGGAAACGCGCATCGCCGAGATCGAGGCGCGCATCGAAGGCCTGCTGAAGGAGGGGCGCCGCGACGACGCCGTGTATTTCGACGATCTCGGCGTGGACCACATCGCGGTCGACGAGGCCCACCGTTACAAGAACCTCTACGTGCCGACCTCGCTGGGCGAGATCCGCGGCCTGCCCTCGCAGGCCAGCCAGCGGGCCGCCCGGATGTTCGCGCGCTGCCGCTGGCTCCAGGACCACGGCAACCGGGTCCTCCTCGGCACCGGCACGCCGCTGAGCAACAGCGTGGCGGAGCTGTACACGCTGCAGCGGTTCCTCCAGTACGAGGATCTGGCGCGGGCCGGCATCGAGCATTTCGACGCCTGGGCCCACACCTTCGCCGACATCGACACCACGCTCGAGATCGACGTGGTCGGCCGCCTGCGCCCGGTGACGCGCCTGGCCGGCTACGACAACCTCCTCGAGCTGCGCCGCCTGTCCGACCGGGTGATGGACGTCGTCTTCGTCGAGGACATTCCCGGGGTGAAGCGGCCGCGCAAGCTGGTGCAGGTGGTCTCGGCCCCGCCGAGCCAGGCGCAGCGCGACTTCATCGCCCGCCTGGGCACGCGCGCGGCGAACCTGAAGTCCGCCGATCCGCGCGACGACAACATGCTGAAGATCGCCACCGAGGGCCGGCTCGCCGCGCTCGACATGCGGCTGGTCGATCCCGCCGGCCGCGAGTTCGCCCAGTCGAAGATCCACCAAGCCGCCGACAACGTCGCCCGCATCGCGCGCGACAACCCGGGAACCACCCAGCTCGCCTTCTTCGACGTCGGCATCCACCCGACGAAGACCAGCGGCGATTTCACGCTCCGCCAGCTCTTCAAGGACCTGCTGGTCGAGGCGGGCGTGCCCTCCGAAGACATCGCCGACTTCTGGGAGGCCGAAGGGCGCGAGCGCGAACGGCTGAAGGACGCGCTGAAGCGCGGCACGATGCGCGTCGGCATCGGCAGCAGCGAACGCCTGGGCACCGGCGTGAACGTCCAGGACCGCCTCATCGCCGTCCACCAGCTCGACTGCCCCTGGCTGCCGGCCCACGTCAACCAGCGCGACCGCAGGGCGGAGCGCCAGGGCAACCCCCTGCCCGAGGTCCACAGCCTGCGCTACGTGACCGAGGGAACCTTCGACGCCTTCGGCTGGCAGCTCCAGGCGGCCAAGGACCGCTTCATCCGCGAGTTCCTGCGCGGCACGCTGGGGCTGCGGTCGATGCGCGACGAGGACCCGGCGGAGCTGTCGCCCGCCCACATCATGGCCATCGCCACCGGCAACCCGCTGCTGCTGAAGCGCGCCCAGCTCGAGGCGGAGATCGTCCAGGCGGAGGCCGCGCGGCGGGCCGTCGAGCGTGAGCGCGACCGGTTCGACCGCGAGATCGCCCGCCTCGGCCGCACCGTCACCGACCTCGACGCCCGTCTGCCCGGCGCCCGCGACGCCGCCGAGACGGCGCGCGGTGTGCTCGACGGCCGGCTGCCCGTCACCGTCGACGGCGCCGAGCCGGCCGACCGCCGCACGCTCGGCGAGGCGCTCACCGCCCTGCTCAAGGCGGAGGCCGACCGGCAGCAGGCGTTCCGCGCCGACGTCTCCGTGCCTCCGGCGGGCGAACGCACCGTCGGCGCCGCCGGTCCCTGGCCGATCCTGCTCCCCGCCGATCCGGAGCTGCGTCACCGCCAGACCCCGCTGATGGTGCTGGCGACGCCGGACGGGGCCACGGACATCCGTTTGAATCTCCGCACGCCCCTGGGGGCCGCGGGGTCGCTCGAAGCGGCTCTGCGCGGCGTCGTGGAGAAGGCGGAAGGGCTGGAGCGGATGCGGGCGGCGGCGGCGGCCGAGATCGCGCAGTTGCGCACCGTTCCGTTGCGCAGCCTCGGCGACGCATCGGCCATCGAAGCCATGAAGGCCGAGCTGCGCAAGATCGAACAGATCCTCCAACTCCCCGATCCCGATCCGCGTGCCCCTGCAGCGTGTCGAGGCCCCTGCCGAGGTCGCCGCGGAGGTCTGTGGCAGCTTCGGCGTGCATCGGATGATCGTCGGCGAGGGTGAGGAACCGCTGCGCCGGTGGACGGTGACCCATCTGCCGACCGGTTACGCGGCCGGTCCGGTCGATCGGTGGGAAACCCGCCAGGAAGCCCGGGATTGGGCAACCGTCCTCAACGCCCTGGCCTACGACTGGAGCGCCGTCCGCTCCCGCCATCTGGCCGCGGAGATCTTGCCGGACGAGCGCGGCCTGCACGACGTGATGCGTCGTCTGTCCCGGCGGCTTTCCGAGCGCGGCCCCGGCGGGCCGTCCATCGCCGCCGTCATCGAGGAGGAGACCGCCTTGTCCCGGGCCGCCGCCGCCCTTCGCGGGCGTGAGGCGGAGATCGCCGGGCTCGCGGCGGACGCCGCCGCCCGGACGGACGGCGGCACCCCCGGCGTCGCCGTCGTCGACGTCGCCCCAGGCATGGTGGCGGTCGCCGGCGACGGCGACGCGGCGGCCGCGCTGAGCGACGCCGAGCGCTTCGCCGTGGCGATGCCCGGCGGCGGCGAAGTTCTGCTGGTGCGGAACCGCCTCGACCGCGTCGCCGCCGAGCTCCGGGCATCCGTCCGGGGTGTCCTGACCAAGGGCGTCGACGCGGACGCTGTGTGGTCGCCGGCGCCCGAGCGTGCCTGGACCGGCCGGTTCGGCGCCTCGCCGATCCGCGTCCGCTTCACCCCGGCGTCGGAAAACCGCGGCTACCCGCTGTTCCGCGTCGAAGCGGCCGATTCCTCCAGCCCCTTCCCGCTCCATGAGCGCGACCGCTCGGCGATCCTCTCCGGCGACTATGACGAACGGGTGTCCGACCCCCGCGCACGCTTCGCGGCGCTCGCCGGGGCGCGCGCCATGCTGGTCGCTGGACTGCAGGAACGCTACGCGGCGCGATTGGAGGCCGGGCAGACCCCGGTCGCCGCCGGCCATGTCCCGCATGTCATCGATTCCGGCTTGAACCAGGGGCCGGGGGCCACGCGGGCGTCCTTCCTGCGCCACGCCGCCGCGGCCCTGAGCGCCGCCGAGCCCGCCGACCCGCGGATCGCCCTGCTGGAGCGGATGGCGGCCGAGCCCGTCCTGACCGCGCCGCGGACGGCGTTCCTGGAACCGGACCGCGATCCGGTCTCCGGCTCCGACCGGTCGGAGCCGGCCCGCCGCCGGGCCTTGGCCGACCTGGCCTTCCAGGACGCCCTACTGGCCGGCGATGCCGACGCCGCGCGCACCCTGGCCGCCGCGCTGTCCGGGCCGGGGCGCGAGGGAGACGGCACCGGCGCGGCCGGCGTCGCCCGGGCCCTCGCGCTGCGCCTCGCCGAGGCCGGCGACGGTGTCCGCGCCGAGCTCGTGACCACGACCGACGCCGCGCGCGCCGGAGCCGTCGGCTACGCCGTGCCGTCCGAGGCCGCCCCGACGCGCCGCCTCGGGCTGTTCGGCGGCGAACCCCTTCCCCGCAACCGCGCGCCCCTCCCTTCCACCGGCGCCGCGAACGAGGTGACCCCCATGCAGAACGACGACGCCCAGTTCTCCGCCGGTCCCGACGCGGCCGGCGCTCCCGCGGTGCTTCAGGCCCACGCCGAGGCGCAGTTCTCGCTCGGGCGGTTCGACGCCTTGAGCGCCTGGGTCGAGCCGCTGGAGGACCGGCTGGCGCGGTTCGCGGAGAGCGCCGGCTGGATGACCAACGGGGTCGAGATCGGCCCCGACCCCCTCACCGGCTACGCTCCCGACAAGGCGAGCCGCTTCAACGTGACGGTCCGCGACGGCGTTCCGATTTCCGGGGACGGGGACGGGGAGGGCTCGCGCGCATTGCCCCGCTACACCGTCGTGGAGACGGTCATCGACGACCTCGGCTCCCTCCAGGATCACGTCGTTCTCGAAACCACCAGCCTCGTCCGCGCCGTCGGCGTCGTGCAGGCCCTGACCGGAAGCGCCTTCGCGCAGTACGGGTTCCATCCCGACCCGATGGTCCTCGCCCGGCAGGACGGCGAGCGCCACGCCCGCGAGATGCTGCTCGCCAACAGCATCGACGGCCCCCAATACAGCCTGTCCTCGGACCCGACCATCCAGGGATGGGTGCGCCCGCTCGGCGACCGGCTCGCCGCCTTCGTCGATGAGGCCGGATGGACCGACGCCGGCCGGCAACGCAACTACGGAGCGGGCCGTCACTTCGCGCCCCCCGACTGCGCGGACCTGGCCATCTCCACGGACGCCGGCGATCCGCTGCCCGGCGACCCGGCGCCGATGCGCGAGAGCAGGTTGCTGCCCCGCTACACCGTGACGGGCTTCGTCGCCGACCCGGACGGCGACCTCGGCGTCGCCGTTCTGCACACCACCGACCTGGGGCGCGCGGTCGGCGCGCTTCGCGGCATGCAGGGCACCCCGAAGGCCCTGGCCGCGGCCGTGACCGAGGTTCCGATGGCCTCGGCGATCGACGGCCCGCAATTCAGCGTCGGAGGCATCGACATCGGCCCCCTGGAGCGGATGCTGCACGACGTCGCGACCGCCTCCGCGCCGTTCGGCATCGCCCCGCCGGCGACGCTCACCGCCCATGACCCGCGCGTCGTCCGCAGCGCCTACACGAACGGGCTGATTGTCAACGACGGTGCGCGCCATGCCGGAGCAGGGGCCGGCGTCCGCCTGACGCCCGCCGGCCGGGAACGGCTCGCCGCCGTCCTCCACCAGCCCCAGTTCGCCGTGGCGCCGCAACGGCCGATGCCCTGGCAAAACCAGCCGGCAGCCGCCGCGCCGGCAGCCTCGGCGGCGCCGGCCGCCCCACCCTCACCTTGGGCGCCCCCGCCGAACGTCTTCCCGACCACGCCGGCCGTGCCGCGGCCCGACGGGGACGGTGGACGCGACGCCGCCGCAAAACGTGGCGCTGGAAAGGAGGGCCGGACCTTCGCCGGTGCCGGCGACACCGGGCCGCGGCCCATCGACCCGTCGGCCATCGCCGAGCGCATCGCCGACGTGCGCGGCTCCGACGCGCTGCGGTCGGAGCTGCTGGAGGTGGTGGACTATCTGCGTGACCCCGGCCGCTACACCGCGCTCGGCGCCAAGCCGCCGAAGGGCATCCTGCTGGTCGGCCCGCCCGGCGTCGGCAAGACCCTGTCCGCCCGCGCCCTGGCCGGCGAAGCGCAAGTGCCGTTCTTCGCCGTCACCGCGACCGACCTGATGAGCAGCTACATCAGCGAGAGCGCGAAGAACATCAAGCGCCTCTACGAGATCCGCGCGCTCTTCCATCCGGAGATGCCCGCCTACCCGGACCCGGACCGGGTGAACCGTGCCGTCGAGGCCCTGCGCCCGGTGATCGCGAAGCGCCGTCCGGAACGGCGGCAGGACGGCGGGACGGAAGACCCGCAATACAGTCTCGGATGGACGCCATTGCCTGAGGCGCCTGAGATCCCGGCATTGCCGCCGCCGGGCGAAGTTTGGGCTCACGAGGGCTGGCTTTATCAAGGCATCGGCTTTCAATGCGCTCACGCCTGGCGAGACGATCCCGCATACATCGAAGACCTCAGGAAGTTCAGCGAACGGGTCGCTCCCATCGTCGCGCAGACCATGCCGCAGGAATTCAGCGCCGGACGCTTCTTGGTGACCGGAGATTTGCTTGCCACGGTGGGGCGCGGCGGCGCCTTGCCCGCCATGAAGGGATGGGGCTGCACTTTGCCGGTTCGGGAGGCCGACGGCTCGATACGCCTCATGCCGATCTTCGCCGCCACGGCTGTGAATCCGGCCAACCTTGTGTATCATGAGGCCTTCCATGTGCATGCGCAGGAAGGACGTCTTCATGCAGCCGAAAGCCGAGCATTCCGGGACCCCGGCTTCCTCGACGCCGCCGTCCGACGGTACGGCCTCGACCGATACGGCGGTTTCTCCCACGATGCCGTCGAGGAGGCGGCCGCCCATTTATCTGGCGAAATGGGTGGAGGTGACGCCGGAGATGATTCGGGACTTCAAGCCGGTCGTGAGCGACAAGCGGCATCCCTTCGGGCCTGGCTTGCCCCCGCCACTCAAACCGTAGACGAACTTTTCGGCACCATCGACCGGATCGCGCGCGGCACGGTCGGACGGCGCTCGTCCGACCCGGTCGCTCGGGCGCAGTGGGCTCCGGAGTGGCCCAGCGACTCGCCCGAAATCGTTTCGCGCAGTGTTTTCTCCGCACCATCCGCCGCATTTAGCCTGGGTGCCGTTCCACGCCTTCCCCAACTCCTCTCCTACCGCCGCCAACCCGAACCGCCCGCTCCCGACCGCATTCCCGACCCTGGCGAGAGCATTCTCATCAAGGAGGCCGGGCAGGAATGGCTGTATCGTGCGGTGACCCCGGGTGCGGCGGTGGGACTGCGCGTCGATCCCGACCCAACATATCAGGCCCAGCAAAATCTCCTGACCACCGCGCTACGCCCCTTGGCGTCATCGTGCCTGCCGACGGACCTTGCCGAAGGCCGTGTCCATGTGGTCGGTGCGATCATCGCCAAGACCGGTGGTACGGACGGGCCGATCGAGCCGCTTTCCGGGCTCACCGCGCCGTTGCGATCCGGCGACGGTTCGGTCCATCATCACGCGTTCGTCGCGATGACGGACGCCAACCCCGCAAACGCCCTCTTTCATGAGTCCGTCCATGTCAACCTCCGGGAAGGCCGCCTCTCCGCCGACGAATTCCTTCCGTTCTGCGATCCCGAATCTTGCCGACTTGGAGCGGAGCGATTCGGATTCGCCGGATACCCCGTTCGAAGATTCGCTGAGGAACTTGCCGCACACGCGCATGCTGAAGCCGCAGCAGGGCCCGCTGGCCGCACCCCCGTTGCCTGGCGGTCCGCGGGTGACGACGTCCGTGGTGTCCGGGGAGCTGCCCTACGTGATCACCTTGTAGCGGATCTCGCTCTTCCGGACCGGACTTCCGCCGTTCTCCAGGCCCTGGCCGACGGGACCGTCGGTGCCCGCCCGGCGGTTCCGGAGGTCCGGGATCTCTGGCTGCGCGAGATGGGACAGCGCGGGGGTGCGGCCGACCCGGCGATTCTCCGTGCCGATGAGGTGATCGGACCACCGCCTGCCCTCAGGCAATACAGCGTTGCCGACGGCCGGGACGCGCCCCTGTCCCCCGCCGACCGCGACGCCCTCCAGGCGCTCTCGCGTCACCTCTCAGGTGCCGGCCTGCCCTGGGGCTTCGCCCTCCCCTGCGCCGATCCCCACGGCCGCCGCATCTTCACCGATAAAACCTACAGCGCCGCGGTCGGCGAAGTGCGGCTCCGGCCCACACCGGACGGCTCCTACGCGGCGGAGGCTTTGCCCTGGACCGCGCCGGCCGGCCGTCTCGAGCAGGGCGAGCCCGGCAAATGGCCCGCGCACCCGGCCATGGAGAAAGCCGTGGCCGCCGCCGCATCCTTCGCCGGCGGCACTGCGATGCCGCCGGTCCGCGTGCTCGATGAAGAAGACGCGCTCGGCGACGTTCCGCCCTGGCAGCTGTCCAGGGGCGAGTACGTCGCCCGCCGGTTGCCGGACTTGGCGGATCTCGATCTCCGGGCCATCGACCCGCGGTTGGTCAAGCCGCTCGCCCGCCGCCACGCCGCCGCCGTGTTCGACGCCGTCGCCCGGGGCGAGCCGGTTCCGGACCGCGTGCTCGCCGGGCATCCGGTGCTCGTGCAGATGGACGCCGCGGCGCGCGCGGTGGCCCCGGACGACCGCGCGCGGCCGGTCAACGAGCCGGAGCCCGGTGAGGACTGGACGGCCCGGCCCGCGGTCCTGGCGGTGTCCGGTCCGGACGGATGGGAGAAGGTGACCCTGACGGTCGAGGCCCGGGGGCCCTTCGCGGTCCATCGCCCCGTCGACCTCCGCATCGTCGGTTGGAGCCTGGCCGGCGGACCGGACCTGGACGCCGCTGCCTTGCGCAACGCCGCCGCGGCCGCCCGCGGACGGTCGGATGCGGTGGACGGCGCCATGCGCCGCTACGAGGCCACCGCGCTCGCCGAGGCCCTGGACCGCATCGCCGCGGACATGGATGGGGGAACGGCTTATCGGCCCGCCGCCGCCCGGGAAATCGCCCGCGCGCGCGGTGCGATGCCGCGCGCCGACCTCGCGGCGGCGCTCGGCGGCCGCGCGGCGCCGCTGACCGAAACGCGGACGTCGGGCCGCGGCTGGGTGGTGTCCCATTTGCCGACCGGCCTGCCCCTCGTCACGGCCGCTCACGCCGTTCCGACGAAGAACGAATGCCGGAGGGTCGTGGACGCCATCGGAACGGGCTGGCCCTGGGCGGAGGTCACCTTCGGCCGCCTGCCCGATCTGCTGCGCAGCCCCGCCTACCGCGCCGCCGCCGACCGCTGGGGCGAGGCCGGTGCGGCGATCCACGCCGTCGGGCAGGCCCGCAAAGCCGTGCGGCAGGCCCAGGCCGCCGTGATCAAGGCGCAGACCATCCTGGTCCAAGTTCAGGACAAGGAAACCGCCGCTATCGAGAAGCGGAACGGCATCCTGGGCTATGCCCCATCTGCCGACATTCCTGCTGCGGGACTTCGTCAATATGCTATGAGATCGGATGCTATGGACGCGCAAAGCGGTCCGGTGCGTGCTATCCGGCAGGATGAGGCCTGTGGTAAATTGCTGTCTGTCCGGGACCGAGACACGGGCGCCGGACTTGCCTTGGAGACTCATCGGATGTCCACACTGACCGCCGCCACCGTCGCGGAACCCTCGCTTTTGCCCGAGCCCTTGTCCGGCAAGAGCTTTCCCCTCTCCGATCCGGCCCTGCGCGCCGCCTACGCCGACGCGGCCCAGACGGCGGCTGATGGCGATGAAGGAGCGCTGACCGTCGCCCGTTTCGCGCAGGGCGACGACGTCGCATTGTTCGCCGCCGGGGTCGCGGCGGACGAACTGCGCGCCCTTGCGCGGATCGCCAACCTTCCCCTGGCCGATCATGGGCCCGAGGGCGTCGCCGTCCCGGTCTCTGCCCTGCCCGTCCTGCGCGGGTTCAGCGCGGTCCCGATCGTCGAGGCCGATCTGACCGCCACCGCGGAGTCGCGGAACTGGTCGCGCGCCGCGCTTGCCGGCGCCGGTGCCGCCGTTGGAGTGGCGGCCGCGGCCGGAGCCGTCCACCTCGCCGGCCGCGACGATGTTCCGGCGCCGCTCGCCGCGGCCGAAGCCGTCGATGAACCGATCCGGAACGCGCGCGAGCTGGCCGAAGCCGCGCTCGCCGATGCCGGCCAGATCGCCGAACGGCTGACCCGGAACGCGGCCGACGTCGGCGCGTCCCTCGCCGAAACCCGCCGGATGATCGAGGAGGCGTTGGCCGGCACCGCGCCATCCGCTGCGGTCGGCCTGCCCGCCGTCACGGCCGAATCGCCCAAGGTCGATCCGTCTGACCTGGCCAGGGTCAGCGAGGCCGAAGCCGCGATCCGGGATGGCAGCGTCGGCGCGTTGCTGACTCCGGCCGACCCTGCTGAACCGCAGGCCGTCGCGGACATATTGGCCCGGATCGACGCGGTGCGGGCCGGGATCGCCGCTCCTGTCCAGGAAGTGTCCGAGTCCGCATCGGCTGCCGCACCGGTGGAAACTGGCCCACTCCTAGCCGGAGTGATCGCCGAGGTGGACGCCAAGGCCGCTGAAACGATCCGCGCCACGCTTGAGGCGAACGGCAGCGGGGCGTGGTACGAGGGCGCCCTCGACGCCGCACGCGCCGTGGCGCAAAGCGTCGGCGATCTTCAGTTCTCCACCGGTGGCGGCACGGCGTCCGCGTCCGCCTCCACCCCGGCACCCGCGGCGATCCAGCCCTTTTACGCCCGCAACGATGAGCAAGGCCTTGCCGAGGCTCGCGTCCGCGCGCAGGGCATCCCGTCGGACGACCTTGTGAACCGGGCCGCCGTGACCGCGGCCCTGCTGGTCCGCCGCGAGGCCGACCCGGCCGCCAACCCGGCGACGCTGGAGGCGCTGCGCGCGGGCAAGGCGGTGCTCGGGGAAGAGGTCCGGCGCCGCGAGGCGGGGCTTCAGGCGATCCAGCCCTTCTTCGTCGCCGAGGGCGAGGCCGGCCGCAACGAAGCGGTTCTGCGCGCCAGCCGAATCCCGGCTCCCGATCTGGCGAACCGGCTGGCCATGACCAAAGCCATGCTGGCCGCCAAACCGTCGGAGGCGGGGGGCTCGGCCGGTGTGCGCGGCTCGCTGGAGCGCGGCGTGGCGGTCCTTGAAGGCGAAACGTCGCGCCGGGCCGCTCTCGACCGGCCTCAGGACATCACCAGGAAGCCGACGAGGCGTGGGGGGATGGAAAGATGATGCGTCATGCGACCTGACCAGCGATCCGGCGGCAGCCCGCCGCCTGCGGTCGACGCGAACGCGCTGCTGGAGCGGATGCGCCTCGAGGCTCCCTTCACCTACGGGTCCGGGCTCATCCACGCCTACACCGCCATCCGCAACCGCGGCGAGGACCCCTATCCGGTCCGCGAACGCCTCGCGGCGCATGTGCGCCAGTTGGAGGAGGAAGGCAAGATCCGCCCGAAGGGCCGCCGCCAGGACCCCACGCCGCTGGAGCAATACGCCGACACCGTCGACGCGATGCGCGCCCACGTCGACGCCATGGCGCGCCTTCCCAAAGGCTCCCAGGCCTACATCGACGAGGGCAAGCTGTTCCGGGCGGCGGAGATCAACCTGAAGCGCGTCCACATGACGATGCTCGAGGAGGCCAACCGGCGCGAAACCCCTGTTCAGGGGGCGGCGCCGGCGGCGCGGCAGAGGCGCTCGGCGCGCGGCGGCGCCGAGCGCTGAGAACGCCGGTGCTCGATTTCCCGACCATGCCGCCGTCACACTGGCGGCATGGTCGAAGAAATCGAACGTCAGAAAGCGATCGCCTGGTTCGTCATGAGCGCCCTGATCGGCCTTCTGGCCGCGGCGGCGCTCCTGACCTGCGCATTCCCGCTCTACAAGCTGTTCAACAGGCTCGACTTCTCCCGGTCGACAGCGACCTGGCCGGCGCTGGGTGCGCTGCACGATCCGGGCTGGCGGCCCGGTTTCTCCCTCCGCTGGCTGCGCGACACCGGGGCCTACTACGCCATCGGGCTCTGGCAATACCCGACCCTCTGGGCCAAGCCCCTGTGGGTGCTGCTCGTGCAGGCGCCCCTGGAGGTCTGGGGCATGCCGCACTGGAGCGTGATGGTGTCCCTGGCCGCTGGGCTCCTCGTGGCGCTGCGCGTGGCCGAGCGTTGCCCCTACGAGCTGCAGCGCAAGAGTCACGGCAGCGCCCGTTTCGCCACCGACCGCGACATCCGGAAGGCCGCCTGGGATGCCAAGGACCGCTACGTCAAGAAGCGCGGGCTCTACTCGCCGACGGGCATCGTGCTGGGACGGGCGCCCAACGGCCGCCTGCTGCGGATGCCGGAGACGCTGTCGGCGATCCTCATCGCGCCGCCCGGCTCCGGCAAATCCGCCGGCATCATCCTCCCCAACCTGCTGGCCGACTGGCCCGAATACCAGCCGATCCTGGGCTTCGAGACCTTCGGCTGGGCGCTGGGGCGCAAGACCTACTGCCCGAAGCCCACCTTCGTGGTCAACGATCCTAAGGGGGAACTGTACGCCAAGGCCCTCAAATGGCTGATCAAGGCCGGCTACAAGGTCATCAGGCTGAGCCTCGGATCGATGGACGGCGACCGCTGGAACCCGCTGGGGTTCGACAGCCTTCCCGGCGGCCGCGAGGTGCCGCGGACCCGCACCCGCATCCTCGACGCCCTGGGGCGGGTCTACGCCGATCCCATCCGCGCCCTGGAGATCCTGATGGTCGAGGTCCGCGACCGGACGGACTGGGTCGCCGCTCTGGGAGCCGACCCGACGCTCGGCGGCCGCCTGGTGATCCGCGATGAGGTGATCGCGCTCGAAGCCGACGCCCTTGCCACCTGGACGTCGCCGGCCCGCGCCACTCTGAAGGACGTGCTGGGCGACATCATGAAGCTGTTCACCTGGCAGGCGCAGCGCGAGCAGTACGTCAAGCGTCTGGCGACCATGGCCATCGACGAGAAGATCGAGCCGCATTGGCGCGACAAGGGCCGGGCGGCCCTCCAGGGCTTCTCGCTGTTCACCATCTACCGCTGCGAGGCCGATCCGCAGCTCGGCGAGCCGTCCTTCGGTCGCCTCATCGACTTCATGACGGAGGCGACGAAGAACTTCCAGCCCGATCCCACCGCCGGCGAGGACCAGGACGCGGTCGCCTCCATGCTCCAGGCCTGGATCGCCGAGGCCGAGCAGCGGGGCTACCCCGCGCGCGTCATCACCGAGCTGGCCTCGCTGTCCCGCACGCCGTCGAAGGAGCGCGGGTCCGTCCTGTCGACCATGGAAGGCGGCATCGACATCTTCAAGGTGGCCACCGTGCGCAGCCGCACGTCGGCCTCCGATTTCGGGCTGGACGAGCTGCGCTTCTCCAAGAAGCCCGTGGCCCTGTTCATCGTGACGCCGCTGGAAGACGCCGTGGCGCTCGGCAAGATCACCGGCATGTTCTTCGAGAGCAGCGCCGCGCGTTTCATCAGTCAGGATGAGAAGGACATCAAAACCAAGGGTCGCCCGATCATCTACCTCGCCGACGAGTTCTGGACCCTGCCCACCGGTATGGAGAGCTTCCTGCAGATCCCGGCGCTCGGTCGCGGCCAGTGGGTGCAGCTCCTGCTGGTCGGCCAGAGCTACGGCCAGATCGCGCTCAAGATCAACAAGGAGGCCGTCGGCATCCTCAAATCGGCGGTCGGCGCGCAGATCCTCCTGCAGCAGAACGACAGCGAGACCGCGGAAGCCGTCAGCAAGGCGGTCGGCAACTACACGGCGATCACCGCCAACGTCAGCCAGACGGAGGGCGCCGGCAAGGAGGTCAAGATGTTCCAGTGGAACACCTCGCGGTCGGCCACCGGGCTTCCGCTCCTGCCCGCGCAGCGTCTGCTCACCATGCGCAAGCTGGAAGAGCAGTACGTCCTCTATCAGGGCATGATGAGCCGGCCGATCGAATGTTCGTCGCCGGCGTGGTTCAACGACCCGGTGATGACCGAGCGGCTTACCGGCGAGCGGCCAGGCGGCCTCGCCCGGTTCGGCCGATTCGTCGCGGCTATGTTGCCGCGCACCGCCTCTCCGGCCCCGCTGGTCGGCGCCGCGCGCACCGACGACGAGTTCGAGCGCGCCGCCGCCGCGGCGATCGCGGCCGCGGTGGCCGCCCAGGAGCAGAAGGTGGCCAACCAGAACGCCGTCCTGGGCCAGGCTCCGGCCGGCGCCGCGCCGCCCTCGCAGGGCTCGACCTTCCAACCCGCAAGCGGCGCCGACTTCGTCGCCGGCGACGATCAGAGCAAGGCCGCGTGACCCTGCTCATCCCACAACGCCGGCGTCACGCCGGCACGCCACCTGAGGTCCCCCCATGCTGCTGATGCCCCCTGTGACGGTTCCCCCTCCCGTCCCCGCCTACCACGCCGAAGCGCCGCCTCGCCCCCAGCTCATCCGCGTCGCCGGAGGGCAACTCTGCGTGCCGCCAGGGCAGGCGCTCACGCGTGACATGCTCGATGCTTCACAGAGCGACGCCGACCGGGCGAGCACCACCCACCTCAAGAGGCGCCTTGCCCAATTGCCGTCCGGAGCCGAGGTCGTGGCCGGCGCCGAGCGTACGGGGACCGCCGTCTACATCGATCGCTTTGCCATGCTCAAAGCCGCTGGTGTCGCAGCCGCCTATGTACCGTCGGTAAACGCGGTGCTGCTGGACCCCCAGACGCCGCCGGACGACGCGGTGCATTATCTCGGCCATGAATTCGATCACGCGCGCCGCCGTGGGCCGGCAACCGACCCACGGTTGGCGGCGTTCCCGACAGAAGATCGCGTCGTCGTCGGCATGCCCCGCGAGCGTTTCGCCGCGGAAATGGTCCGCGAGGAGTCTCAGGTGCACGCCCGCCAAGTTGCTCTGCTCGTCGAGCTGGCCGAGCGTGGCCGCTCCGCACCCCTCGCCGGTCTGGTCCGGAACGACGCGGACGGTTCCCGTCCGCTGTGGGCTGAAGCCGTCGATACCTACAAGAAGGAGATGGCCAGGAGTCGCGACCCGGAGAGGGCGCGCGAAGTGACGGCCGACCGCATCGCTGCCGATCCGCATTTCACCGCAGCTTATTCTGAGTTCGCGCGCGTTCAGTGGGAAGGCGCCCAAACCCGTTGCGCGGCGATCGGCGCGCAGTCCATGAACGACGCCCCCGTCGGCGTCACGTCGGTCAGCTTCACCCCGCAGACCAGCTATGCCCAGCCTTCCGGCGGCCGCAGCCCCATCGGCGGCGGGCCCGTCCCAGTGTCGTACACACCCGCACCGCACCAGCCTTCACGCAGCTACACCGAGCTTCCCGGCATAGGGTTGCCCGAGGTCGCCCGCCTTCCGGTCGCCGCCGCATCGGCGGACGAGCGCCGTCGTCTAGCCGCCGAACTCAGCGTCAGTTCGGACGCCGTTCTGAGCCAGCGAGCGCTTGTCACGCAGGCGACCCGCCGAGAGTTGATGTCTGGAAATACGCGGCCCATCGATCAGATCGCCGCACTCGACGGCGGGTTGGACATACTGCGCCAGGTTGCCCGCGGCCGCGGCCTCGATGTTCCTGTTCTCCCTCCCGCGTCACGTGACAACGTCCAGCGGATGGGGCCAGGTCTTCGAACCGGCGGCCTCGAACTCTGACCATAGCTTCGCGGCTTGGCGAGCATCGCCTCAAGCTTGGTTTAGAGTGCGTAACAAAACCGGCTGGGAACGGTTGGTAGGGGCATGGCAGCCCCTCTTGTTTGCGACGCCTTGTGGGCGATCATCGAACCTCTGATCCCGCCGGAGCCGCCCAAGCCGAAAGGCGGACGGCCCCGGCTGTGCGATCGTGCTGCGCTGACCGGCATCCTGTTCGTGCTGCGCACGGGTATTCCTTGGGAGCTTCTGCCGGTGGAGATGGGCTGCGGCTCGGGTATGACCTGCTGGCGGCGTCTGCACGAGTGGCATCGGGCTGGCGTGTGGGAACGGCTGCATCGTGTGCTGCTCGACCGTCTCGGCTATGCCAACGCCATCAACTGGGATCGTGCGGCGGTGGACAGCGCCAGCGTCCCGGCAAAAAGGGGGGTGAGGAGACCGGCCCGAACCCGACGGATCGCGGCAAGCCGGGCTCCAAGCGCCACATCCTCGTCGATGCTAACGGCATCCCGCTCGCCCTGAGGATCTCGCCAGCCAACCGGCACGACAGCAAGCTGCTGGAGGCGCTGGTCGATGCCGTGCCGGCGATCCGCCAGTGTGCGGGCCGGCCCCGGCGGCGACCGGCCAAGCTGCATGCCGACAAGGGCTACGACTTCGCTCACTGCCGGCGGGCGCTGCGCCAACGAGCGATCATTCCGCGGATTGCCCGGCGTGGCGTCGAAAGCAGCGAGCGTCTCGGCCGATATCGATGGGTGGTCGAGCGTACGCTCGCTTGGTTTGCCCGCTTCCGCCGCATCGCCGTCCGCTACGAACGGCGCGCCGACATCTTCACTGCCTTTCACCATATCGCGGCCAGCCTCATCTGCTGGCGCTTCGTCCAGAGATGGTTCTGTTAGGCGCTCTTAGCAAACCAGGAGAGCCATCCGCCGGGGTTGCCGACCGAATGGAGTTCCACAGTGCGCGCAAGGTTGCCATTGCCAGTCCATCCTGTGGCAACGCCTTGGCCATCCGTTCCAGCTCGGCCGTGAACACGCCGCGATACGATATGCTCCAGCATGAGATCGCGTGGTGCCGATCTTGATCGTTCATGTTCAGCAGCCTGACGGCTTCCAGCGTCCAAGGGTCCGTAGGAGCAACGCGCACGAATGCCGCCAGCCCTTCGGGAAGCCGGGAACACACGTCTCCATGCATCGGCCTGTCTCCGCTCCGGTTGGTCACGCTCCGCAGCGCGTCTTCACTCCAATCATTCTACGGGCACACTGGAACCGATTTCGCGCACCGGCGGGCCCGCTTCTCACCTTCAGCAGATCGCGTCGCTAATCGGCGGTCATTGGCGTCACGCTCCAGTCGGTTCCGTTGCAAAGTTTGTTGGCCTGCGCGGAGAGCGCATGGCGTCCGCGTCGTCAGGCGGCAACACCGAACAGGTTGGTGATGAAGGTCGCCTGGGTAGGCATGTCATTAGCGGGAATGGCGGTGACCGGTCCCTTGCGGACCATCGCCAGGATCTCGTAGCCGGCGATCGTCCGGCGCGCGGTGTGGAAGCCCTTGAACCCGAGCCCCGGCCGGACCAACCGCTTAGAGTGCGTAACAAAACCGGCTGGGAACGGTTGGTAGGGGCATGGCAGCCCCTCTTGTTTGCGACGCCTTGTGGGCGATCATCGAACCTCTGATCCCGCCGGAGCCGCCCAAGCCGAAAGGCGGACGGCCCCGGCTGTGCGATCGTGCTGCGCTGACCGGCATCCTGTTCGTGCTGCGCACGGGTATTCCTTGGGAGCTTCTGCCGGTGGAGATGGGCTGCGGCTCGGGTATGACCTGCTGGCGGCGTCTGCACGAGTGGCATCGGGCTGGCGTGTGGGAACGGCTGCATCGTGTGCTGCTCGACCGTCTCGGCTATGCCAACGCCATCAACTGGGATCGTGCGGCGGTGGACAGCGCCAGCGTCCCGGCAAAAAGGGGGGTGAGGAGACCGGCCCGAACCCGACGGATCGCGGCAAGCCGGGCTCCAAGCGCCACATCCTCGTCGATGCTAACGGCATCCCGCTCGCCCTGAGGATCTCGCCAGCCAACCGGCACGACAGCAAGCTGCTGGAGGCGCTGGTCGATGCCGTGCCGGCGATCCGCCAGTGTGCGGGCCGGCCCCGGCGGCGACCGGCCAAGCTGCATGCCGACAAGGGCTACGACTTCGCTCACTGCCGGCGGGCGCTGCGCCAACGAGCGATCATTCCGCGGATTGCCCGGCGTGGCGTCGAAAGCAGCGAGCGTCTCGGCCGATATCGATGGGTGGTCGAGCGTACGCTCGCTTGGTTTGCCCGCTTCCGCCGCATCGCCGTCCGCTACGAACGGCGCGCCGACATCTTCACTGCCTTTCACCATATCGCGGCCAGCCTCATCTGCTGGCGCTTCGTCCAGAGATGGTTCTGTTAGGCGCTCTTAATGCGACGGTGATCCTGTTCAACAATGTTATTGAGATATTTGACCTGACGGAGCTTGGCGAAGCGCCACAACTCGCCCTCCTTCTTCATCGCCTTGGTCGCGCTCGGATAGGTGGCGTTCTTGTCCACGATGAGGGTGCGCGGGTTCACCGTATGCGCCTGCTTCAACGCCTGGCGGAAGAAACGCCGCGCCACGGCGGCATCACGCTTGGCGCTGAGCAGAAAGTCGACCGTCTGCCCACGCGCGTCTACGGCGCGGTACAGATATATCCAGCGGCACTTCACCTTGATGTAGGTCTCGTCCACCTGTCAGGAGCCGATGGTCATGCTCAGGTGCGGACGCAGGCGTTTGTCCAGTTCCGGCGCGTAGACCTGGATCCAGCGGAAGATGGTTGTGTGATCGACGGCGACGCCGCGGTCGGCCAGCATGCGTTCCAGATCGCGGTAGCTGATCGGGAACTGCAGATACCAGCGCACTGCCCAAAGGATCACCTCTGCCGTGAACTGCCGCCCCTTGAACAGGCTCTTCCTGCTGCGCATCACCGTGTCACCTCAGCCTCCGAGAGGGCTGAGTTTTATCCTATCTCCGCACGCCGGCAAACTTTGCAACAGAACCCGTCCCGCACATGCGTGAATAGAGCAGCCAAAATAGTGCTTGATAATCTGCAAGGTGTATCCGCCACGTCGCATTCTTGTATAGCCGATTCAATTTATCGGCCTCAAGGTGAAGTACCTTGCTGCCTATCCTCACTCAGATGGAACGGCAATACCTCAATGGAAGCCTTCATGTGTTGTCGGTATGTGGGCCAAATGAACGTAACGCCAGTATTTTCCTTGTGCGCCACACCGCATCAAGGGTAGCATTTGGCAACAAAGCGCTTAGGCGGCTCTATGTGTCGGAGACTTTTTCCCGCCAAACGAAGCTGACAACGCACAACGAGGTCACTTACTAAGGCCCCTCTATTGATCCTCTGGGTAGGCGGGCCAAAGAACGCTGATCTGTCTCAGTTCCACTGGGTTTTTGATCTGCGCTCTCAAGGCTATGGTCGCAGATACGCAGCTGCAGCAGCTTGCAAGGCATCACGACGCAGGATGGAGAAGCCAGATGGGTGCCGGCCTCCCTTTGTCCTCGGAAATCATGAAGCGCATCGCGTTGGCGATCGAAAGTGGCATCCCTGACGATCAGAAGGCTGATCTGCTTTTCCAAGCCAGCAAGCTTGCAGAAAAGCTAAGGCAAGACGAGATGGAAGCGGAGCGCATTACCCAAAAGGCAAAATCGCAGAGGCCGCCCCCTGCTTCAAGGTTAGAGTATTATATGGAAAGTGGGCTTTTTTATTTTATAGTTGGGTGTTTGTTTATTGTGTTTTCATTTATTGCATCTTGGCTTGGGCTAAACTCTTCATTGATTTTTGTAGTGGCCGTTCTGGGAATTGCGGTCTTGCTGTATGGTACCGGATCACAGTCTGCCGGCTCGTATGGCTCCGCAACCGGCGATCTAATCGCTCTTCTTGCAAGGAATAATGCGCGCCTTACCCCCGAGCAACAGGCGGCGCTGCTCGAGAAACTAAAGGCGGGCACCGAATCAGAAACTGTCGCCAAATGGAATATCGTCGTCGCGGGTGGCGCAGCTCTCCTCGCCGCTGGGTTTGGCTACGGCATTATTAATTACTCGCCCCAGATTCGAAGCGTCTTCCGCGATCATGATACCTATTTCAGGGTGCGGATCGAGCTTTGTCGACACGATGACCAGCGATGCGCACCCCAAAAGGAGATGCCGGGAAAAGCAAACGACCGCCAGAACGCCAAGTCCCTGGCCATCCAGGATGACGACTACAGGAAGCTGTCGGAAGCGCTTGTGCTGGAAACCGTCGCAGGCCACAAATTACATTTTCGACGGGATGGGGGCGTTTTGGAAGCGATCGTCCTCGACCGCGACATGGGGCCTCAGCGAATGTTCCGCTTGTCGACGCCCGGCGGCCCAATCATTACGGCAACTCCTGGCCTCGCCATCAGCGTGAGCAATGAGCCCTTCAACGTCGATAGACTCATGGAAGCGCCAAACGGCATGGGGGAAGAGGGGGGCAGCTGCATCAAAACCCCAAGCGATGCTTGCTTGCTGCGGCTCGATGCGAAAATCAGAACGGACGAGGATCGTGTCCAGGTTTATGTGATCAGAGCGGTCGCTGCTGTCACCACTAATCCGGTGCCGGCATCCGGATCCCCTCTTCCAATTGTGATATATTGACGCAACGACCCGCCTGGACACTTGCCCATACAACGGAGCGCGACAGTGAAGAAGCACGCTTGGGCAGCACTTTTGTTCTTGGCTCTGCTCAATCCGGCAACAGCCGCCATACGGCTCGTCCCCCACGAGGTCGCGTCGCAGGCTATCTGGAAATTAGGCTCGCCTTCCGCCTCCTTCAAAGAACCGTTCGACGTTTCGATTTGGGTCGACCGCATGACAGAGTTTTCTCCTTCCACCGCATCCAGGCAAACCGCGAATTCCTTTGCGCTTGCCGAAATCGCAAAACTCCGTGCCTCGGTAGCCGACGAGCAAGGCATAAACGCATTCAGAATACATTCCAGGCGCGATGAAGCCGTGAAAATCCTGGTAAGATTCGCCTCAAGCCCAGTGCGCGCCGAGCGGTTGGATGCGACAATCTCCCTAGCCAATGTTGTCGACAACACCACGCTCTGCTATGTGCTGTCACGCCTCGCCAAAACGGACAATATCGACGTCAACGGACGGTTCAATCTTTTGCAGGTGGTGCGCGGCGTATCCACATATGCTTTCCAGGAGAATGAGGTCTGGATATTGCAAACAAATTTGAAAATAGAGAAAGAATTAAACGAGCAAAAAGACATCGCACTGACACGGCAACTCATATCGGAGATTGAGCAAATCCTGAGCAGCCGTTGGAGAGGGCGAGAGCAAAGTCTAGCTAATTTCAATAAGACAATGTACGATAAGTGCGGTGCGGAATTGCGTGCAGTAGGAATCCAATGAGAGGCATGCACGCCGCAGTCCGCCGATGGACGACCCTCGGCACGCCGGATGTCACGCCAAGGCGGGCGGACCTGCACGGCGGCGTGCCGGCCCGCCCGCCGTGACCAGCGCCTCGCAGAACAGCTAGATCGTCGTGCGGTCCGGAAGCCAGTCGCCCAGCCCCAGCCCGAGGAACCGCATGAACGACAGCCGGTCGCTCACCTGATACTCGGCCTGCTCGTCCGATAGACCGTACAGCGCCTGCAGCACCAGGATCTTGAACATCATCACCGCGTCCAGCGGCGGCCGGCCGCCCTTGGAGCGATCCATGCGTCCCAGGGCTACGTCCAGCGTCGGGCGGAAAACCTCGAAGTCCACCACCGAACTGCAGATTCCGATGAAGCCGGCCGGGTATTCCGATTTGAAGGCGGCCACTGTTCCGATGTGAAGGCGGCCACTGTTCCGATGTGAAGCCGGCCAGCATTCCGAGGAAAGCGGCCGGGGTGGCGTGTCCCCGCGAGGCGTTTTCGTGTGGCACGAGCGTGGCGTCGGGTCAAGCCGCCATGCTCGTGTCGAGGTGAAGGGCGTCCCCGGAATCCATAGGAGGGACCCGGGCGAGCCGGCCGCTCGCGCGCTCCATCACGCTGGGGAGCGGCCGGCTCGCCCGGGAGGTGCCTGTGGAGCTCCGGGGGCGCCCTGTCAGTGCCGATTGGATACTGGCCCATCCGCAAACTCGGTGCATGGCGGATGCGGATCGGCGCCGGAATGAGCACATAGAAGGGACGATTTCCTCTTCAGAGTGCCCGTTTCCTTGTCCACATCGCTGCTTTCGTTGCTCCCGGCTGGCCTTGCCGTCGACCGGGTCACCGTTGATGGCGACCACGTCGTCGTGGCCGCCCATGTGCGGGCTGCCACGGCGGCCTGTCCGCTATGTCGGCGAACGTCGCGCCAGGTCCATAGCCGCTACACCCGGCAACTGGGCGATCTGCCATGGCAGGGCCGGGTCGGCCAACTCCACCTGCACACCCGCCGGTTCCGCTGTGCGACGGCGGGCTGTCCCCGCCGCATCTTCGCCGAACGCCTGCCCACCGTAGCGATGCCCCGGGTCCAGCGCACCCGCCGGCTCGCCGAGGCACAACGCACCATCGCGTTGCGCGCCGGCGGCGAGCCTGGGGCCCGGCTGTCCACCCGGCTTGCCATGCCGGTCAGCGGCGACACGCTGTTGCGCTTGATCCGGGCCGTGCCTGTTCCAGAGAGGCCGACGCCGCGCGTCATTGGCATCGACGACTGGGCATGGCGCCGGGGCAAGCGCTACGGCACCATCATCGTCGATCTCGAACGCAATCGGCCCATCGACCTGCTGCGTGACCGTCAGGCCGACACCGTGGCCGCGTGGCTGAAGGCCCACCCTGGGGTCCAGATCGTCGCCCGCGATCGGGCGGGAGCCTACGCCGACGGCATTCGCCAAGGCGCGCCGGATGCGATCCAGGTGGCGGATCGGTGGCATCTCCTGCGCAATCTCGGCGATGCGCTGCGTGAGCTGCTCACCGGTCACCAACGGGACCTGCGGACCGCCGCCCAACGAGCCGTTACCCCGGCCGCCACCGACAGGCCGGAGCCCTCGGTTCGACAATCTCGACCGGCAACCCGCAGCGAGCAGCGGCGGGCGGCAACCCGGGCCGCCCGGCTCGCCCGGTACGACGAGGTCGCTGCGCTGAACGCCCGCGGCTGGTCCCAGACGCGCATCGCCCAGACGCTTGATCTCGACCGCAAGACGGTGCGGGTCACCGACCACGCCATCAAGGTGATGGGCGTCGATAACCCGCTGGCGGCGACCATGGACCTGGGCGTGGCGCGCCACTTCGGTTCCTGCCAGCAGGATCCGCACCGCCCCGTCGCTGACCTCCACCGTGACGCTCTGCCCGATCAGGCGCCAGGGCACACTGTAGTGATTGGTGTCGATGCCGACGGTGCCGTCGCTCTGTACCTTGCGGTGCAGCTCACGCACCTGAAGGTAGGGTGGGCGCCCGTTCAGCCCGCGCAAGCTGGCCGCCTCGGCGGCCTGGAAGCGGTCAATCGGCCGCTCGCCCGTGGTGCCGTGGACGCGGACATCGGCGATGGTGCGCATCCAATGCGCCAAGTGCCCTTCGAACGCCTCCCAGCTGGCGAAGCGCCGCCCGGCGACGGCGTTCTTCTTGACGTAGCCGACGCCGTTCTCGTCCTTGCCCTTGGTGCGTGCCCGATACGGCGCACAGGCCCGCGGGTGGAAGCCCCAGTAGCGGGCAAAGGCATGGAAGCGCTCGTTGAACGTCACTTCCCGCGTCTCCCGGTCGTGATGGGTGACCAGGGTCTTGGGATTGTCGATCAGCACCTCCCGCGGCACGCCGCCGAAGTGCCGGATGGCCGCCTCCACCCCGGTGATCCAGGCGGACTGCCGTTCGTGGCGGAACGCCGCGACGAAGTTGCGGCGCGAGTAGCCCAGCGTCGCCACGAACAGGTGAACCCGCACCCGCTCGCCACCGATCTCCACTGCGGTGGCGCCGAAGTCGATCTGCAACTGCTGGCCCGGCGCCGTCTCGAAGCGTACCGTGGCTTTGCTTTCCGCCTGCAGCTCCTGGCGCAGTCCCTGGACGGCGCCTTCCACCGTGCGCAACGACACCTGGACGCCGTGCTCGTCGGCCAACTCCTGGCGTACGACGTCAGCGTTGCCCCGGTGCCGTCGGAGGCGTTCGGCCAGCCAGTCCGTCAACCCGTCCAGTCGACCAGTGCGGTGCGGCAGCCGGTAGGGTTGCCAGCCTCCGCAGCGCAGATAGCGCTTCACCGTCTTCCGATCGCATCCCAACTCCCGGGCGATCCGCTTCGAGCCCCAGCCCAGGGCCTGCAACCGGATCATTGCCGTCACCTCGTCCGGGGCCAGCATCACGTCCCTCCGCTCCGTGCCCACGGAGGAACTCAACGGTGTCGTGCCCTCGACCATTCTTCACCTCTCATTGTCGATGGGGGGCCCTTTCCTCATGTCGTCCGGGGGGGAGTTTCTCGGTCCTTCCGCTTTTTTGGTGCAGCGGAATGACTGGAGCGCTGCCGTTCATGCGGCCTCCAGAACCCGATGACGCAGCAGGTCGAACTTGGCGCGGCCGCACATGGTTCGCTTGATGGTCTTCAAGCGGCTGATTTGTCCCTCCACCGGCCCGGTGCTCCACGGCAGCGATAGCGCCGTGCGGATCGCCGCGAGATCACGCACGAGCCCATCGGCGAACCCGGCCAGGGCGGTTTCCCTCGCCGCGGCCAACCATCCATCCAACCGGTCTGCCTGCTGACGACGCACCATGGTGCTGAACGCACGCGCCAACTCGGTGACCGTGGTGAGTCCCTCGGAACTGGCGAGCAAGGCATCGACGAACCGTTGCTCGGTGGCATCGATCGTCTCCGGATCGGCCACCACCAGCCACGCCGCCCGGCGTTTCGAGGGCATCTTCCACGTTCCCATCAAGCCCACCGCGCCAACTGAGGTCGGGCTTGCATCGCGCAGGCGGCGTATCCAGCGCTGCACGGTGCGGAGTTGCCCGCGAAACCCACGCTCCTGGATCTCCTGCCACAGCCGGACGGCGTTGTGGCAGCCCTCGCCCCAGCGCTGCCGGAGGTACACGGCGTGGCGATCGACCGCGCTGCCGCGATCCCTTTGCGACCAGACTGGAAGTTCGCCGGCCCGCACCCACGCACGGGCGGTCTTGCGATTGACGCCGAGCGTGCGGGCGATCCGCTTCATCGGCCAGCCTTGGCCGTGCAACGCCATCACCTCGTCAAACCGGGCCTTCCGAACGCCGTGGCGATCCGCCGTTGGCAACTCGGCCGCTGGTGCCGGGAGCGGTGGGGTCGTCGGGGACGGCGCGGCGGCCGTGCTGATTTCCATGGTGGCTCCCGCTGCCGCTTTGCTTGCTGCGCGCAGGTCATGATGATGGCGGTCGAGAACCCCGGCCAGAGCATCACCGAGATTGCGCAGAAGGTGCCAGCGATCCGAGACCTGGACGGCGTTCGGAGCGCCGGCCCGAATGCCGTCGGCGTAAGCGCCGGCGCGGTCGCGGGCAACGACCTCCACCCCGGGATGGGCTTTCAACCACGCCGCCACCGTCTCCGCGTGGCGGTCGGGCAGCAGGTCGATGGGACGGTTGCGTTCCAGATCGACGACGATCGTGCCGTAGCGCTGACCGCGCCGCCAGGACCAGTCGTCGATGCCGATGACGCGCGGTGTTGTCAGGGCCGGCAGGGGAGCTGCCCGGATCAGGCGCAACAACGTGTCGCCGCTGACCGGCATGGCCAGGCAAGCCGCCAAGCGGGCACCAGCCTCGCCGCCGGCGCCGAGGGCGATGCGCCGTTGCGCCTCCGACAGCCGGACGGTCCGCCGAACCTTCGGCAAGGCAACGGCCGGCAGACGTTCGGCGAAGATGCGGCGCGGGCACTCGACAGCGGCGCAGCGGAAACGTCGAACCTGGAGGTCGAGTTGGCCGACCCGGCCCTGCCAAGGCAGGTCGCCGAGGCGGCGACTGTAACGACTATGAACGCGGCGCGAGGGATGCCGACACACGGGGCAGGCCGCCGTGGTGGCGCGAGCGCGCACGGCCACAACAACGCGATCATGGGCGACGGTGACGTGATCAACAGCGAGACCGGGCGGGAGCAGGGACAGCAGCGATTTTGACAAGGAAATCAGAGCACTCAGGAAAGGGATGCCGTTCCCCCTATGTGCTCACTGTCGCCCGCAAGTGCACTCACGCTGCACCAAAAGCGCGGAAGGACCAGTTTCTCATGTCGCCTGACACGCCGGATGGAGGTGATCACCGGCGATGTGGGCCGCCGGACCTGGTCGCCGGAGGAGAAGGAACGGATTCTGGCCGAGGCCGCGGTGCCGGGGGCTGTTGTTTCCGAGGTGGCTCGGCGTCACGGATTGCGGCCCCAGCAGGTGTTCGGCTGGCGTCGGGAAGCGCGTGCCGCCAACCGCTTCCAGGAAGAGGGCTTGGTGTTCGCGCCGGTGGTGCTGGACACCAAGCCGCCCCCAGCCGCCCCAAAGGAACTCCCGGCGCTCTAGCATGCGCCAACGACGACGACGCACGACCGGCAGACGATCGCCCGGACGATCCTGGAGCGCGTCGTGATCACCGTCGAGGGCGAGACCGAATGGGTCCGCGTCGAGTGTCACTGGGCCGGCGGCGAGCGAACCGAACACCGGTTGATCGGGCCGGTCAAGGAGCTCCAGCAGTTGAGCGGCTGGGGAGAGTTGATGACGCGCATCCAAGCGCTTCATGCCGACAAGTTGACGGCTCCCGCCATCGCCGCCATTCTCAATGCCGAAGGATGGCGCCCGCCGAAGCGGCGCGAAATGTTCACCGGCGCCATGGTCCGCGACCTGCTGCATCGGTTCGGTGTGCCGACCCAGGTCCGTGACGCACCGTGTCTGACGGTCGAGCGTCAAGGACCTACCGAGTTGACGCGGCAGGAGCTTGCCAGCCGGCTCGGCATGCCCGAGCAAACCCTCTATCGATGGCTGCGGCGTGGTTTGCTGGTCGCACGACGCGCCGCGGCCGGCAGCCGCCCTGTTTGGCTCATCACCGCAGACGAGGCCGAAATCGACCGGCTTCGGGAACTGCGCCGGAGCCGTCCTTCGGCAAAACGTTCAGAGGCTGCGCCCCCTATCGATCCCCAGCTGAGGTTTGAGACGCATCATGGTTGGCAGATGGAGAACCTGATCAAGGCGCACAAGCTGCACCTCGCCTCCGACCGCACATCGTGCAGCAAGGCGACTGCCAACCAGTTTCGGTTGCTCATCCACACCGCCGCCTACTGGCTGCTGCACACCTTGCGGCTTGGCGCCAAAGGCGTCGTTCTGGCGCGAGGCGCAGTTCGACACGATGCGCCTCAGCCTCATCAAGGTGGCGGCGCGGGTCACCGAGATGAAGACCCGCATCAAGCTGTCTCTGCCGACCAGCTTCCCCTACCAGGAAAGCCTCACGATGCTGGCCGCCCGCACCGTCAAGCCGCCGCCGTGACCGCAGGGGCGACGTGCCCCTGAACGAACCTGTCCCCGAAACCATCAAACCCCGTCATGCCGCGCCCTGAGCGCCACACATCGACGCGCCTTCGGGCAGCCGTTCCAAAACCGCTCATGAATGATCCGGGCTAGTGTACAGGCGATCGGAGCGCGTCTCCATGCCGGTCCTATACCGTCCCTCCAGACGACCAATCAGCTTGAACTTGACGTTGCCTACAGGCTGCTTCAGGCAATGCCCGTGTAGAAAATGTGCTTGCCGTCATCATGAACAACCCTGCTAGGCAAAGCCCAATCTGGGCTGACGCTGTGGCTGTGGTAATGGCGTGCGCCTTTGAGGGGCAGGAACGTCGATCCATCCTTAAGGCGCCGCTGTATGACGCTGGCGGCGATCGTTCGGAGCGCCGCCAATTCCGGGTCGCTTGCCGGGAGTGTGTCGAGGATATCGCGCGCCCTCGTGCCAGGATTCCAGCAGGAGAATTGCTCGGGCGCCCGACATGTTCCGGCGATGGAGCCATTGGACCTGTACCCGGTGAGGAAGCGGTTTAGCACAATGTCCGCCACGTTGCGGATCTGATTGTTTGTACCGCCACGTATCTCGCCATAGAGCGTCCTAGCCAGGATCTCGAGGTCGTCGCCGGAGAAGACCGTCGTGTCCGCCAGCGAGCGTACGGTGACGATCGACTCCACGGCCATCGGCTCCATGGTCACACCGTCGCTTTGGTTGCCACCCAGCGCTATGAAATGATCCTCCCCGTCCCATCCGGCAAAGAAGCAGACATGGGCGACGGAGTCCGGGTCGGAGCCCTTTCCAGAGAGCGTAACGACGGCGCCGTCGGGGATGCTCGCGGGGGGACGCGTTGGAAACGCCACATCGCCCCACGTCCGCCAGCTCGCCGCCGCCGCCGCTCCCGACGGCGGGGCGGCGCCTGCTTCCCTCACGAAGTGAGCCACAAAGGCGCCGCACCAGTCCGTGATCTCGCCGGTTGCCGGATCGGTGACACGGCCCGGCCCATGGTCTGTCGCTTTGAAGAACTCTAAAGCGCGGCTCTGACCGTAGTCGCGGTGCTCGGTCCAACCCTCGGCTCGCCAGCGATCGCTTTCCGCTTTCGCCAAGTCGAACCAACGTTGCGCAGACGGGGACGGGCGAACGGTGAAACCGGGTATGTAGGCGTCGACCGCTCGATCAGCGATCCTCAAAGCCCGATCGAGTACGTCGCGGCAGCGGGCGATGAAAGCGCTCACGTCAATGGCCGCGCCGGCGCTAGCCGCTAGAAAGCGCGCTCGGCGCGCTAGTAGGGCCCTTTCTTTCGGCGACTCTACATTCCAGTCATTAGCCGCCCGAACGACGTCCATGATCAATGCATCGAGTCCGGCCCCTTTCCGTTCGCGGCTGGCTATCTCGGCAGCGGCTTCGGTTCCGACGATGCGCGACATGAAAAGGTCCAGATTCCGCGGGAGGAAAGGATTGGTCAGTGTTCCTCCTCTCAGCGTCGCGAACGTCTTCCAGTCCCGTTGCGCTAGAAAGGCCACACAGCGCATTTGTGGCATTGTCAGGGCGCGCAGGAATGGGCTCTTCCAGCCAAGGGCCGCTCCCGGGCCGGCCAGGAACTCGCTCCATTCGTCCGATGTGATCGCATAGCCGCTGATGGCGTCGCCGTTTGCGCGATCCTCCTTGACGCTGAAGACCGTGTCATCCTTGAGGTCGGGCACCGCCGCATCGAGATCGTTCTCAATCAGGAAAAGGGCGACCAAGTACTCGGTCGCGATCGCCGGGTTCGCGCCTGCAGACATCTCCATCTCGATCCGCGCCGCGCCATAGACCAGCGAACGCGCGGAAACGGTTTCCGGCAGGTCGGCAATGGGCTCTCCCACAACCCAAGAAGGGACCCAACCGGAACGCTCCTCGGGATCGGCCCGGTTCCGGTAATTCTTGACCTTGATCCACTCCTCGCTCTCTGCCTCGCTCTCAACCTTGAGGAGAAATCCTCCGGCAAAAACGTCGATGCTGTCGGCGCCCGCGCGCGGCTCACTGTAGATCTTCGCAAGCTCTCCGTTTGGGCCGAGAATGACAACCTTGAAGCTGCGTGACATGACATCCCTCCAAGGATGGCTCACAAACCGAAATGGTGCACAAATTTTGGGGTCACCTGGTTGCGCACGTCGTAGCCGGGATAGGACTCGTTTATCCGCTCGCTGCTGCGGAGTTTAGCGACTTCGTCGCGCACCTCCTTGCTGCGAAGGTCCTTGCCGCTAAGATTGGGTGGGAACTTGTTCTTTTTTATGAGCTGCTCCACTAGGTCGCCGCCGTATCCGGGATTGTGGCCTCTTCCGTAAGTGAGGTCCTCATAGAAGTTCATTAATTTGCTCGGACAGTTGGCTTGAAGAGCTTGCTCGACCAGACTCCATTCTTGGTCGTTGATCTTGCCGTTCTGACCCATCTGCGATCCGAAGGTGTCCTCAATGATGCGTACTGCCGCCTTCGTCTCATTCCCGACGATGCCATCGGCGGCAAGGCACGAGCCTGACTGAACCGTCACCACGTCTTTGTTCGTGAACCCGGGACCGTCAAAGATCAGAGCGACGTTGTCCTTCGTTGTGAAAATGGGGACGTTGCGCGTAGGCGGCACGGCAGGGCTGTTGGCGGTGGGGATGATCTGCGCGGCGGCCCTGGCTTTGCTTTCAATTCCGGCGGTGTTGCCGCTCGCCGCCTCACGCGAGAACGTGTTGACATCCGTGAGGATGGTCTGCGGCGTGCAGAACATCAGGTATCGGCGAAGTGCGAACACCGCTTGCGGGCGCGTCTGGTACTTCCGGTTGGCAAATTCCTTGCGGTGCGCCGCGCGCTGACGGTTGACGATTTCCTTGATGGTCGACCCTTCGAGGCCGAGCAGTATGCTGTTGTTATAGTTGTCGTAAGCCGTGCGCGTGAATCCCAGTGCGAGTGCGGTGTAGGCGATGGTGGACGTGCCGACCTCGGCAATGCCAAGTACGCCAGCGAGCAGCGTCCCGAGCGCCGTGCCGGTTCCTTCGACTAGTGCACTGACGCAGACATAGGATTCACAGCGGCCGGCCGACGTGCGATTCTGTCGGCATGGCCCAGACCGTCAGCATCATCGTTGGAGCGGAGGACCGCGCGCGCTTGGCCGCGATCCTCGGCGACCGGAACCGCCCTCAGAAGCATGTGCAGCGGGCGACCATCATCGTGCTCTCGGCCGAGCGGCTACCGGTGCAGGAGGTGGCGCGCCGCGCCGGTGTCAGCCGCCCGGCGGTCTGGCGCTGGCAGGTGCGCTACGCCGAACAGGGCGTGGACGGGCTGCTGCGCGACAAGACGCGTAAACCTGGGCGGGCGCCGCTGCCCACCGCTACGGTAGCCAAGGTGCTGGCGCTGACCTGCTCGGAACCACCCGGCGCGGTGACGCATTGGACCGGCCGGGCGGTGGCCAAGGCGGTCGGCATCAGCCTGCGCGCCGTGCAGCGCATCTGGGAGGCCAATCGCCTTCAGCCCCATCGCATCCGCACCTTCAAGCGCTCCAACGACCCGGCCTTTGCCGCCAAGGTCGAGGACATCGTCGGGCTCTACATGGACCCGCCGTGCCACGCAGTGGTGCTGTCCATCGACGAGAAGAGCCAGATCCAGGCGCTCGACCGCACCCAGCCCGGCCTGCCGCTGAAGCCCGGCAAGTGCGGGACGATGACGCACGACTACAAGCGCAACGGCACCACCACGCTGTTCGCCGCGCTGAACACGCTGGACGGCACGGTGGTCGGGCGCTGCCTGCCCAAGCACACCCACAAGGAGTTCATCAAGTTCCTGAACGCTGTGGAGCGCGCCGTCCCGGCGGGCAAGGTGATCCATGCCATCGTCGATAATTACGCCACCCACAAGCATCCCAAGGTCCTGGAATGGCTGGCTGATCACCCGCGCTGGGTCTTCCACTTCACGCCTACCTCGGCCTCCTGGATCAATGCCGTCGAGGGCTTCTTCTCGATCATCACCCGCAGACGCATTCGGCGCGGCGTCTTCAAGTCCGTGGCCGACCTCCAGGACGCCATCGCCCGCTACATCCGCGAGCACAACAAGGCATCCAAACCCTTCGTCTGGATCAAGCCCGCCGACACCATCCTCGCCAAGATCGCCCGGCTCCCTGCACCTTCTGAATGAGTCAGTGCACTAGCATGCGTTCGGTGCGCTTTTCGTCGATCCACCGCAGGTACTGGTCACAGCGCGCGTCGATATCGTTGTAGCCGGTCTCCACAAGAAGCGACCACCGCGCGTCGTCCAATGCGGTCGGCTCGGGTGCGCATTTCTCGTTGTCAAACCCGGTCTGGGCGCAAAGATTCTGAAAATAATTGGTGAGATTCGCCGTGGTCTCATCGGTTTGGCTGGTGTGGAGATCAAGGCCGGCTCCGCCGACACGAAAGCTGTTGTCGCGCGCCGGGTCGCACGCCGTGAGCAATATGGCAAGAATAGATAAAACATATATCCTGAAAGCCATAAGGACCTCATTTATTATATATCTCGCGCAAAGTTTGGCGAGATTGTAAAGGGGATGATTTTGTTTTTGTACCTGATTATTTGGGGTATCGCATAATAGGCGTTAGATATACGCCTCATAATCGCGCTCATGGGCGGTTACAACGCTTCGATCCTGAGGTGCTGGAGTGCGACTTCTACGATGGTATGTCGGGCGGCTTGGCGAATTGGTCCTTTCGCGCTCTCGACACTGCTGGCGAGATCTGGTGGCACCTGCAAACCTAACGAGTTGGCCGCAGGGCGACCGTCGGGATGGCGCAGACGGGACGCCAGCCAACCAGTTGCCGATCCTGACAGCTAGGACACGGCAGGGAACAAGGTGCTCACTCCTCCCAGTTGGTTCGTGGGGATAGGGTGTAGTTCCACGCTGGGCAGACGGTGTGCGGAGCCAAGCGGAGACGACGCATCTCGGCATCGGAAACGCGCTCGCCGGTTTCGTTGCCACCGCGCTTGAGGAGAGCGGTGACGCGCAGCCCCGCGGCGGTGACGGTGCCGCCGATGTAGCGCACCACCGTGTCGAAGGTGCGCAAGGGCACGCCGGCCCAATTCACGCTGATCGCGCTGAAGAGCCGATGCTCGATGGGATTCCACTTTGAGCAGCCAGTGGGGTAGTGGCACACCGTGACCGCCAACCCACAGGGATCGCAGAGCTGTTCCTGGAGTTGCGCTTTCCAGACGCGCGAGCGGCAGCTGTTCGAGCCGCCGGCGTCGGCCAGTGTAAAGGCCGAATGAAGTTGGTCCATCCGCATTCCCGACACTGCTGGCGAAATCAGGTGGCGCCTGCGAGCCCGACGAGTTGGCCGAAGTGCGAGCGCCGGGTTGGCGCGATCGGGACGCCGGCCAGCCAGTCGCCGATCCTGACCAGGTTCATGGCGGCGGCGATGGCGACGTGCTGGAGATGGGTCTTCGCGAGGCCGACGTACCGAGCCCGGCGCAGGCCGAAGCTGCGCACCCCCTGGGACAGGGTCGCCTCCACCCCGGCCCGCAGCGCGTGCACGGCCCGGAACTCCGGCGTCCGTTCGCGCTTGCGGGCGACCTGAAGCGCTTCGAATTCCCGTCGGTCGCGCAGCGTCATCACCCGGCGGGACGCCGTCGGACCGGCACAGTCCGTGCGGTTCGGACACGGTTTGCAGTCAGCCTGGGAGAACTTCACTTTCACCGTTTCCCAGCCGAACTCGGTGCTCGCTGTCCAACCCGAGCTTTTGGCCCCTCTGGGAAACGCCGCCCGGGCAACCTTGGCCGTTTCCTCGGGCACGGCAGTGGCCAAGCTAGGGCGAAGGGACATGGCTGGCGTCCTTTCGGAGAGGTCAAGCCCTCTTCAACCCGACCAGCGCTGCACCATCGCAAATCCCCAAGGCATTTCGCCAGCAGTGTCGGGAATGCGGATGGACCAGTATCCAATCGGCACTGACACCGCCCCAGCCAACACGCCGCGCCTCAACGGCCACGAACCAGCGGCGCTGCTGCTCATCAAGCCGGCTGATAAGAGTGTCGATCAAAACCTGTATCAGTCCGAGCAAGATCAACGGCTTAAGTCCGTAGAGACAGGGTTTTGATCTGCGCTCTAAGCAGGTTGATCTGCTGGTGCAACACCTGATCGGGTGCGGCTCATCGGCCCGGCAGCGCGGGCACGTACACGAGTGGACGGCGGAAGAGAACATTGGTCGCTCCGCTCACAAGGGATGCGGTGCCTGGGCAATCCTCCAACCGACAACCTGAATACGTAGTTCCCTGCCGTGTCCTAGCATCAGCCGGGCGATGGGGCGCCGCGCGGACAACGGGCTCTCGGCTCCATGCCCTGCGGGTCGTGGCACCGCGTCACGGTGCTCGGGGCGTCGAGCTCCGAAGGCATGCTGGCTGCCATGAGCATCGAGGCGTCCACCTCTTCGGCCGTGTTTCTCGCCTTTGTCGAGCAGGTGCTCTTGCCCCTGCTCCGGCGCGACAAGCCCGGCGCCGTGGTCGTGATGGACAACCTCTCCGCTCACAAGCGCGCCGATATCCTCGCCGCCTTCGAGAGCGCGAGGATCCGTGTCCGCCTCCTCCCGCGCTACTCGCCCGACCTCTCGCTCATCGAGCCGGGCTGGGCCAAGCTCAAAGAAATCCTGCGCACCATGGAAGCCCGCACCGTCGACGCCTTCAACGAAGAACTCGGCCCAGCTCTTAAGGCAATCACCGCCATCGACGCCAAAGCGTGGTTTAAGCTATGCGGCTACCCGAATCTAAACTGAGCCGAAATCCGCTTTAGTATCCGATCAGTTCATTGTTGGTCGGGGGGAAATCGACCGGTCCGCCAAGGATGCGCGACATGATCGTGGTGAGGGTGGCCGCATCGTTGTCAAACCCGCCATGACTTGTGGAGGTCGTCTCTGCGCTTCGTGAGTAGGCTTTCACGAGTTTATTCGACGATGGAAGGCCAGTGTCGTAAATGGCCATGCCTGCCAGCGGGGTGTTTGCTTTTTCCTCATAGGCCCGAGAGACGAGGTAAAGCAGTGAGCGGCCGTATCCAGGCATACCTGCCACTCCAACTCTGTCGTTGAGTTCGAGATCGTTGCTTAGGTTGTAGAGATAAATCTTGTCCTTCAGCCTCAACGCTCCACTGCCACGCAGGTACGAGCCGTAGGTGGCGTTAAAGAACTCAACTGTACAGGCAGGCGCCATGAGATGCACACTGCCGAGTTCGAGGTTCTGCAGCTCAAAACGCCCGAGGGCTTCGAGAAAGCGGCCAAGCACGATGGCCCCGGCACTGTGCCCAACAAGGTGAAGCAGCGGTTTATGATCGGCGTTGTCGAGGCCGCGGAGCAACGGCGATAGACCGACCACGCCCCCGTCATACTCGACGCTCTTCGAAAAGGCGGCGGCTGCGTCTTGTTTCATGTTTCGCCACGCGGCACTGCCAAACGCTTTGCCGATGCCGGTCTCGAAAATGAGATCGCCGATTATCCCCGCGACGCGTCCAGTCTCTGTGTGGGACAAGGGGCCGAACGCCTCATCGATGAAGCCGGAACCCCACATGAGATGGAAGTTGTAAATCCTATTGCGGCCGAAGATCTCGTGCCGCTTCCATGTGGCGATCCGGTTGGCCTCGTCGTCGAGTGTGTTGAGGCCACCGTGCGCATAGAGTATAAGATGATCGTAGCCGCGACCGCTGTTGGCATCGGGCTTGCTCAGCCGCTGCACCGTCTCATTCATCTCAAGGGGTGATGGCGACGCATAACGGCCCCCAGTGACGTAGCGGCCATCATCGATGTTGATGAAATGCCCGACGATGTCACCGCGGTTTGGCGCGGTTGAGATTTTGGGCGTGATTATCCCGGCCGGCACGGAGCGCGGAACGGCACTGAACGCGGATGGCGCGCGCACGCCGAGCTGCAGAACCCAAGCGTCCATGACATTTGCGGCCCAGTCCTCGTAGCGCCAATGCGCGATGCCGTTCTTACCCCATTGCGGACCCCAAGAGTTCAGAACCCAAAAGCCTTTGTCATCGTATCCGACAATAGCAAAAGCATGCCCACCCGCGGGTTCGCCACCAGGCTTGATGCGACCGTCGAGAGGCGAACTCCAATTCCCGTGGATCTGCGCCGAGACGTAGACAACACCAATCTCATTGAGGGCGGCATGGTAATCTGACAGGTCGGGTTGTACGCGATAATAGGCGCCGAGACGGATTTCGCGGGCTTCCTTGGCCATCTCGTAGGTTAGGGCCCACTCGCTGTCCTCCTGGGCAGCGTCCGGTGCAAGGCGCTCGCTGCAAACGCCGTTGCGGTAGAAGCCGCTAAGCGCGCCGCGAACGCTCGACCCCTCGTAGGCCGTTCCAGTCCACTCGTCATTGCGCTTGGCCATCTCGTAGAGCATGCGAGCGCTCACGCGCTTGGGCCTCTCAGCAATCACCGCTCGCGCGATCAAGCAGTCAATCACATGGGCGAGCGCGTAGCCCGTGCAACTCGACGACGCGCCTTGATCGCGCACTGAGAAGGCAAGCGACGGATAGATGCTGGCCTGGAGGGCTGCGAGATGCGGCTGGTAAATGCGGTCGCGGATGTCAGGCAAGTCTGGCAGCGCATCAAGCGTACGACCGGCAAGTTCCTGGGGTTTTGCGCTGAACTCACGATTGCCGATCTTGATTGTCCGGTTTGGGCGGTGCGACGCGGCCTCAGCCACTGCATCGGAAGGAATTGCGTCGGGCTGTGCCGGTGCTAACGCTTCGGCACCAAGGGCATCAGACGCATCGCGGGGCTGCATAGGCTCTAAGTGAGGACGCCCTGGAGATAACGGCGATTTGATATCGCCCTTAGTTTTCTTATTCCGATTTCCTGATCTGACCGACCGTGCCATAACGCACCCCTTTCTTGCACGTTGGGGGCAAAATGAGCGGCTTAAAATCTTGACCCGCTCCAAGCGGCGTCTTATCGGAATGCTGGCCCAATTCGCTTCGGGCGTCGATTGCTACGTTTGGTGACTGGCCTGGAAAGAAAGTACATTTACGGTACCTCTTCGGTGGACACTTCCGGAGATTGCGGTCGCCACGCGATCGGTCCTCCATCCATACGCTGTCAGCCATCCGACCTACGCACCATCCGAACCCCGCCGTCGGACAGCGCGTCAGCAACACTGCTCACGAGGCGAGCCATGCCACAACGCATGCCCCGTCTCGCGATGCCTCACCAAGCCGGCGGCCCAGCGTCGCGGTCAGATCGCGGACGGGAACGCCTCGCCGCCACAACTGGCCGTTCCGTCGATGTGGCCAACCCAGTCCGTGCGCCGGGTGGGGTGGGCTGGTATAGCACCGACAGCGCACCCGGCGTCCAAGGAGCGTCCCAGGATCAGACGGCTTCGGCGTTGACGGCGTCCTTGAGGGCTTTGCCGGCGGAGAACTTCGGTGCCTTGGAAGCGGCGATCTTGATCTCCGCACCGGTCTGCGGGTTGCGGCCCGTACGCTCGCCGCGCTCGGCGATCTCGAACTGGCCGAAGCCCGGCAGCTTGACCGTCTCCCCCTTGACCAGCGCGTCCTGCAGGCTCTCCAGAACCGCGTCCAGCGCCTTGCCGGCGTCGGCCTTCGTGCCGCCCAGCTTGCCGGCGATCGCGTCGATGAGGTCGGCCTTCGTCATTTCTTGCCCCCATAATGTGCGAAAGAAGCCGGTGTGATCCCCTCCGGCTTTTCGAAAATGAGTTAACGCGACCGGCACCGTCCGCGCAACAGGGACCTATCACAGGGCCGCGTGGCTGCTTTCAGCCGGCTTGGGCTGTGGAGGCTTGGTCCGCCGCTACCGACCGAGCCTGATCTGTACCCATCCCGACTGACCGCAACCTTGACAACGCATGCGGTCTGGCAGGGTGGTCAGCGGATCGTCCGGCCCGGCAAGCCCGCGCCGGCACAATTCCACGACGTCGATCGCACGCTGCCGGTGACAAGCCCGGCAGTGGGCGACGACGGTGCATGCCGGTTCGCCAACGGCACCGAGGTGAAGGTGGTAATAAGGCGCAGGAGGCGCTCCGATGGTCCGGTAGCGGATGCTCTCAGCGCCATGCAGCGGACAGGCGCTTTCCGCCATGGCCCGCATGACGGAACAGTTCGGGCCGTATCGGCACATGAGCGCGACGACGTCCAGCGGCCCGCTCCAGTCGCAGGATAGGCAGAAAAGGTCGACAGAGGCCGTGATCCGCAACGTGTCGCGAATCCGCATGGTCGGAAACGGTATCAAACCCATCCTGCTCCTCCGTCCCCGCGCTCGACCTGGGTTCGCAAGGCTACAATGGGAACAGAAACAGAACAAGCAATGGGCTGGTTTCTCAAAGCAGCTTCCGCTGGGAGGCGCTCTGATCCTTACCGCTTGGGGGCCATCCTAATCCTTACCGCTCGGGGGACAAAGGCTCAGCCATGTCGATGCAATCCTTACCGCTTGGGGGCGAGGGGATGCGCGGCGCGCATTGACCTGTTAGGAATCGGGCTTCCGACGAGGCGCTTAAAGCGCCATCCTTACGTCTTGGGGGCGTTGCTTTGTCATGCTGCCCCCAAGACGTAAGGGTAGAGCCATCCGGCCAGAGAAACACGGCAGGCCATGGTCCCCCAGTTGGTAAGGATCTGGGGCTGAGTCGCCGTCGGTAAGCCCTGTGTGCCGATCAGAGCCTCCGGATGATGTCGGAGCACCTCCCACATCCCGTCTCGACGAAAGTCATTTTTGCTCTGTTCGGATTCAAAAGAGATTCATAACCCTGAAACCCCACGGATTCCGGCGAGTCGCGCGCCGTGATCCTTACGGATCGGGGGCACAACGCTTACTTGGCGGGGGCGGTTGCCACACCCCCCGGGGCGTAAGGGAATACCCCCAAGACGTAAGGATGGCGAATTCTTGCTCCGGAAATCCTTTCCTTACTTGTTATCGACGTAAGGATTGACCTACCATTGCCCGACCGACAGGAAGGACGGGCATGCCGAAAGCGCGACGCACCAAGGACCTGCACACGCCGGAAGCTCCTCGGACGGAGTCCAGCGGTCCGTCCATGTTGATCGTCGAACCTGGCAGCCTTGACGGCAAAACGATCATCGATGCAATCCCCGAGCCTGGGCCCGGCTCCGCACAGTCCGCTCTTGCCGTTTTGGGCGAAGCGTCTGTTCCGACCGAGGTGGGACTGACGGCGCGTGTCGCAAGCGCCACCTTCGAGCGCGATGGCTACAAGCATCTGATCAAAGCGGCGGAAGCCGTTTACAGCTATCCCGCAAACGGCGCGCGATTGTCGCTGCCGGCGCAGAAGATGCTGAACTTCATGATTCATCTGGCAGGAAGCCAGAATTTCGCAAACAGACTGTACCGACTGCCCAAACGGGTGGTCCGTGGCAACCACAAGGGCAATGAGCGAATCTTCGATGCGTTGAAGGAAATTTTCGACTCAAGTCTTGTTGTCATCGGTCCATTTCGTGGGCGCCGATCCCGTGCGGAGTTGCGGATACTGAGCAGCTACGTCCGTCCGGAAGAGGAGGACGACACCGACGCCGCTGACATCCATTTTCAATTCACCGACGCCTTCTTGGAGATTCAGCGCACCTCGCAACTGTGGGCCAAGTTGTCCGGTCCGGCGATGGTCAAGGTGACCAGCACCTATGCGCTGAAGCTCTACGAAATCGGAATGCAGCGTTACCAGATGGACTATCCGTCGCTGGAGTTGGACATCGACACTCTGCGCAAACTTCTGAACGTACCGGACGGCGCCTACAAAGATTTCGGCATTCTGCGTACACGCACCATTGACCGCGCCATCGCGGAGGTCAACCATCTCGCTCCCTTCCGGGTCAGCATGCCCGAGGACAAGATCAAACGGCGCGGGCGAAAAATCGAAGCCGTGACGTTGGACTTTGCCGCCAAGGACGAAGAGGAGGTGGTGGAAACCTTCCTGGAGCGTGAGCGGCACAGCGCCGGTCGGCGCGCCCGCCGAAGTGGAACCGTCGAACGTCTGGCCATCCCGGCAACGATCGAGCCGGGGCCGCTCCCCGATGCGGACGATGTGAACGCCTTGTGGGCCGCCGCCCTGCACGCGCTGAAGGGAAAGGTGCCGGCGCCGCTGCTCAACGAGCTGACGCCGTTGCGGGTTGAGGACGTCGCGCATGGCGTCCGCCGTCTGGTCCTCCAGACGCGCACTGCCGCGACGGCAGACGCGGCGGGCATGAATCACTGGCCGACCATCAAATCGGCCCTGTCATCCTTGACGATGGGGCTGATTGCGGATGTGGCGTTCGAGGCAGCGGCACGCCGCGGCAAGTAAGGATCGGGGCTCTGTACTCCTGATCTACGCGCCGGTCGGTACACTGGTGGTGATGGGCGTCGGGAGGATGCCAGCGAGCTGGAGGGCGTGTACGGCGATACACCCGGCCTGGGCACAGTCGTAGGGCCGGCTCAATCTTCCATGCCGCGCACCACGTTGAGCCATTCGAGGAAGTCAGGCAGCCCGTACTCGTTCTTGCCGAGATTGCAGGCGAGATGGGTGATTTGGACGTTGTCTTCCGAGTAGGCGCCGTCACCGCTGTCCTTGCGGTCGGCGGACGGCTGAAGCATGCGGTTGGTGCTCCTGGTCACCAGCAGGCCGTCGCACAGCGCGCAGCGTCCCTCCTGGGCCTGCCACTTGCGGGTCAACATCGGAACGAGGTCGGAGATGTTCGGCGCGAACCGCTGCGGGTTGATGCGGACGTTGCGCTCGCCACCGCACTGGACGCGCTCGATAATGCGCTGAGCCATGCGGCCGATCTCGCCCTTTACGCTGTCGTCCAGCGCCGTTGTCAGGGCGTCCTTGCGGTCCTCGACGTAGCGTGTCACGTCGCCACGCAACCGCAGCGTCACTTCGGCGATGTCCAGATCCATGACCTGTTCGCGCTCCGCCCCCTCGGCCAGCACGACGCCGCCACGGT
Source organism: Azospirillum baldaniorum (assembly GCF_003119195.2). Classification (NCBI taxonomy): domain Bacteria; kingdom Pseudomonadati; phylum Pseudomonadota; class Alphaproteobacteria; order Rhodospirillales; family Azospirillaceae; genus Azospirillum; species Azospirillum baldaniorum. Next base: position 58,599 of record NZ_CP022261.1, read on the forward strand.
TCCGGAGGAGGGCGAAGGACCTGTAGGCGGAGGGAATCACGTCGTGGGCGTCGGGATACGGCGGGCCTAAGAGGTTGGCGGCGCGCAGCACAGCCATGGAGAAAGGCCAGCGGTTACCCCACCGGGCGAGTTTCCTCCTCCAGACCTCGGGAGGTACGATGTTGCCGGTGCTGATCACCTGATTGGGTTCGATCACCACAGCGGAGATGAGCCGCCCCCGGTGCGCCGGATCCTCGGTCATCTCGGCGTTGGTGGTGCCGACGTAGACCAGCACGTCGCGCCCAGGCTTGAAATCGGCGGTTAGCCGCGCGCCCACGGACTTCTTCGTGAAGCTCACGCATGGCCAGTCGTCGCCGATCTGACCCCACTCCGACTTCAAGAAGACCTTGCCACCTGGCTCCATAAAATTGCGTACCTTCACGCCTCCCTCCGCTCCGCGCCACCGCCAAGCGTGAACTATACCATGCGTCGCCCGCCCGTCATCGCCAGACGCATCGGGGGCTCGTCGCGCCACCAGCGGCAAAGGGCTACGATTTCGCCTTCTTTGCAAGCGGGTCTGCTCTGGCTGCATGATGCCGGCGTTTACCCGCAGACAGAGACGAGCGATGGACGAGCCGAGGCATCCCACCAAGAACCCCTACTGGCACGAACTCGACAAATCGCACGTCGTTGACCGTGACGAAATCCGTAACCTTTGCCTCGAATGCCTGCACGTCGTGTTGGCCAGCAACTCCATGTTGGCACTGTGGGTCGATGACCACAAGGAACCCCCGTGGGAGTTCCCAAACCTCGCTGCGTTGCACCACAGGAGTGCCGAGGCCAGGCTTTCCCGCAGCCTGCTGAAGCTGGCCGTCCTCGTCAGGACGTTCGACGACCAATGCCGAGAAACGCCCGGCTACCTTGATCACAGGCGTAAGATCAACAGCGAGCAGGGCCCGTTCGGAAGCTTCCACGAAGGCGATGGGGAACTGGGGATTTGCGAGAGCTGCAACAAGATCATCCACGCCAACGATTTCCGTCCGGTCTACGACAACAGCAGCGCCCCTCGCGACGAGGGAGTGTGGTCGATGGACGGCACCGTCGAGCTCACCGGCTGCGATCGGCAGCGGGGATGGCTGGTGGGCCTGAACGTGTTCTCCTTCCTGGAGGCGGCCATCGACCTGACCTCATTTGGGTGTCCACAAGAGCACTCGGCGGATGCGGCGGGGCCGTTGATGCCGGAGACTTCCGTCCGCCGGGTGACATGACAGCCGGGCGGACGCAATCGCGTGAACACTCCCGCCGCTTCCGCTATAAGGGACGCCTCTTACCGGGACGGATAGGTGGAGTCGCGCATTGGATCCCTACTGCAACCCGTATCGCCCGGGCGCCGGCACGCGTCCGCTGATCCTCTCGGGCCGTCAGGCTGAAATCGATGCAGTCACCAAGCTGTACAAGATGGTGAAGGCGGGGGCGCCGCAGCGTTCGATCATGTTCTACGGCCTCCGCGGCGTTGGGAAGACCGTCCTGCTGAACGAGGCCGAGCGCATCGCCGAGGAGGAAGGCTACCGCATCGAGCATATGGAGCTGGCGGAGGGGATCGACTTCCGCGGCGAGATCGCCAAAGCCGTCCGGAAGCTGCTTCTCCGGGCCAATATGTTTGAACGGGCCAAGGACTTCGGGATTTCCGCCCTACGGGTGCTGAAGGCTTTCACCATCGGAATCCCCGACGGGCCGGAGTTCAGGCTCGACATCGATGCCGCGCTCGGGCAAGCCGACTCCGGGGACCTGAAGTCCGACCTCACCGACCTGTTCGTGGCGCTCGGAGAGGCCGCCCGGTCGTCGGGAACGCCCGTCGGATTGCTGATCGACGAGGTGCAGTACCTCGACGAGGACGGCCTCGCCGGGCTGATCGCCGCCAGCCACCGCATCTCGCAGAGGGCCCTGCCCGTTGTCTTCGTCTGCGCTGGGCTGCCGCAGATCGCCGCCCTCTCCGGCGACGCCCGGTCGTACGCGGAGCGGCTTTTCGACTTTCGGCCTGTCGAGAACCTGCGGCGCGACGCCGCCACCGAGGCCCTGGTCGGCCCGGCCCGGGAGCGGGACGTCCACTTCACTCCGGACGCCGTGGAGCACATTTTGGACATCACGGAAGGCTATCCCTACTTCATCCAAGAGTTCGGTAAGCACGCGTGGGAGCAGGCCCTCGCCAACCCGATCACCAAGGTTGATGCCGAGATCGCACGCTATGAGGCGACGAAGGCCCTCGACGCAAGCTTCTTCAAAGTCCGTATCGACCGGGCGACGACCGGCGAGAAGAGGTTCCTCGCCGCCATGGCCGAGATCGGCAGCGGCCCCTACCGCATCGCCGATGTGGCCGCCCACATGCATAAGAAGGTGGAACAGATCGGCCCGGCGCGTGCGACCCTGATCCGCAAGGGGTTCGTGTACGCCCCACAGCATGCCTTCATCGACTTCACCGTTCCCCAGTTCGACCAGTTCGCACGTCGGTTCTTCAATCTCGACGAGCCCGTAGAAGATTAACCGCAGGTCGGTTCATTCGGTCCGCCGTCCCGGCGCGTCGGGGCAGCCCCATGCCGGGAGGCGAGCTTGCTGGCCGCGGCCGCCACCACCTGCTCGACTGGCAGGCTGGCCTCGGCGGCGAACCGGGCGTAGCTGTCCGTCCGCCAGGATATAAGAAGCCGTGTGGAATGCAGATCGAGCCTTTCCACAGCAGTTCATCCCGCTCCTCCGGCTCTTCCAATCAGCTCCTGCCAGGGCAGATCGGCGGGCCGGACGATCTCGACCACTTTGCGCTGCTCCGAGAGCTGCACGATGCGGGCGATCTTGCGCACCAGGACGGGAAGCGCGGCATCGGCGGCGGCGGCCGACTTCAGAGCCATGGTCATGTTCGTGCGCCACGCTTCCAGCGCGTCCAGCGGGCTGTCGGCGTGGATGGTCGACATCCAGCCGCTGTGGCCGGTGTTGAGCAGCCGGTAGCTCGGCAGCGTGTTCTCGAGCTGCTGTTCGCCGGGCACCGCCACACTGGGGTTGAGGCGGAGCACCGCCTTCAGGAGATGCATCGGCTCGACGGCGGTCCCGGTCTGCGACTCCTCCGCCAGGAGCCCGGCCTGGTTCGGCTGCGCCACCACCAGCTCCTCCACATCCTCCACCGTCACCACGCGCCGGTCGGAGCGGACGCACCGCAGCAGTCGCTTCAAGAAGTTGGTCTTGCCGCTGTTCGTTCCACCCGACACCAGCACGGGCAGTTCGGCCGCCACCACCGCCTCCAGATCCTCGACGGTCCCGATCGGATGACCGCTGTCGAACCGCGCCGCCCGGTAGGCGGCCCCGCCCTCCACCAGCCGGCCCGGCAGCAAACCGAAGTCGCTGAAATCGAAACTCTTGTGGCGCTGAACGCGGATGCTCAGCACCATGCCGCTGCGCGTGTTCGCCCCCAGCACGGCCTGCAGGCGGTGCCCGCCGGGAAGCGGTGAAGCCAGCAGAGGGAAGCGGTTCGGGTCGTAGGGCCGCTTGAACAGGTTCTTGAGCTGATCGCAGAGGTCGCGGCTCCAGGAGAGATCGAGGCCGGCTCCATCCATCTTCTCGTAGCCGCGCCCGGCGATCTCGACCCAAAGGTCGCCGGGGCCGTTCAACGAGACCTCCACCACGTCGTCGCGACCGTAGATCAACGGCACCAGCGGGTCCAGCGTGGCCCGCAGGGCGGCGTTCATCGGCGGGACGGCGCTCATGGGGCGCAGGCCGCGACGCGGGTGGCCGGCAACGGCCCGCGGTCGATCTCGATCCGCGAACCGTCGCCGCGGGTGACCAGGCCGATGCGGCGCCACGCCTGCCACCGCTCGCAGCCGATCGTCACCGGCGCCCCTGCCGCCCGCGGCGCCGGGTCCTCCTCAAGCGCGTAAGGACGGGCCCGCTCCCGCGCCACGCCCGTCTCCAGCACGATCCGGTTGGTCGGGGTGTCGACGACCGTGTCCGACAGCTGCAGGCTGGTGCGCGCGGCGTCGTCATGGCGCCAGCCGGTGTTGACGGTCAGGTGCTGGTAGGCCTCGTCCGGATTCTGGACGCAGCGGGTGACCCAACCAGCGAAGGTTTCCCCGGCCTCCCCGGACACCGTCACCTGATACCAGCGGCGGGTGCCGTAGGAGGTGGCGCTTGCCAGATCGTGAACATACACCCCCGCACATCCCTCCGTCGTGGTGCGCAGCGTTCCGCCTCCTTGCGGCTGGCAGGACCGGATGACCCGCGGCGGATCGGACTCGACGGTCACTTGCGTCCAGCTCAGCGCCGGAGCGCCGGCCACGACACTCTCCTTCGGCGGGGTGCACGTCTCCACGCGGTGCTTCCAGACCAGCGGCGCGTCGCGGCGTTCGGCGCAGGCCTGCGCCAGACGGGGGGCTGCGCCGCCGCCGTCCTCCGGAGGGCTGAAGACCGCCCGCGACTCCCCCATGGTGACGCCGTCCTCGAAGTCGTTGCGCATCCGGCAGCCGGAGACTGTGAGGCGCAGCGGCACCGTTTCGGCGCCGTCGCGCAGCGAACAGGGCTTCACCTCGATCTCCTCGCCGGCGGCGTCGCGGTACACCTCGCGCTCCTCGCGCCGGGCGACGCCGTGCGCCGGGTCGGGAACCCAGGAACAGCCCGCCTTCGTCCGGCGGATCTCGAACCGTCGGCCGTCGGCCTGGCACGCCGTCCTCCACACCGTGTGGCCGGCCCCGGCCTCGACGATCCGCGACTGCCCGAGCGCCACGCCGCTCTCGTAGACGATCTGATCGCCGCACCCGAACCACGTCCGCTGTTGGGCCTGGGAGGCGGACGGGACGAGCGTGGCGGCGGTGACGGCGGCGAGCAACAGGACGAGCTGTGACATGATCTTCTCCTCACTGGGGCGGCGGCAGCACGACCGGCCTGGTCGTCGCAGCGGCGCCCGCGCCCGTCGTGGTTCCCGCCCCGGCGGTGCGCACAGCCTGGTCCGCCGACCGTTCGCCGGGGCGGGCCAGCCACAGATCGACCGAGGGCGACACCAGGAACTGATAGCCCCCATGAACGATGTGGACGTCGGTCAGGTCGAGATTCCGCTCCAGCAGTAGGCGGGCAATCGACTGGGCGTTCCGGTTGGCCTGGCCACCCGCCACCACCACCGTCTGGCCGTCGGCCGTGCCCTCGCCCTGGCGTGCCAACCGCTGCTCGATGACGCTGCCGGCGATCTCGATCGCCCCGGCGATCACGGCCCCGCCGTACCGCTCGGCGACGCGCTGGTTGAGATCGTCCACGAGGCCGGCCCGGCCCATCAGATCGGCGCCGACGCCCGGGCTGGCGCGCAGGTCGAACTGCGCGTGGTCGACGGCCCGCACCAACCGGGTGAACTCCGTGCGCAGCCGCGTTTCGCCCCGACGCATGCCCTCGTAGCGCCCGTGCATCGTGCTGCCGGCGGGAATGACCACGGTCTTTCCGTCGGCGCCGTAGACGTCGCGCTCGACCATGGCGGTGACCGGCCCGCCGATCTGGGAATTCACCGACCGTGTGAGGACGAGCGGGATCGGGGTGTCCTGGAGCACCGTCCGGGAGAGGTCCACCGGCTGGCTGGACACCACCCGTGGATAGTCCTCCCCGTAGCTTGCCGCCTCCGACGCCGCACCTGCGGGTTTCCCGGAGGTCGACATGGACGGACCGCGCGACAGACGGCCGTCGCTCCGCGGCGCCGCCGTGTCCACGATGCGGCTCCGGCCCAGCCCGGCGAGATGGTCGGCGCGCGCCGCTTCCACCAGCTCGGCGTAGCGGTCGCGCGGTGGCGCCGCTTCGGCCGGTGGGGCCGCGACCCGGTAGGGCACGCGCAGCGCGACGCCGGACCCGCCCACTCCGATCACCTCGCCGGCGCCGGCAGCCGTCACGGCCAGCTCGATCCGGCAGGAGGCCCCGGGCTCGAGCGCGCCGCCGCATCCCGACGCCGCCGCCACGCCGCCGGTCACGACGAGTTCGCTGACCGTCACCGCGGTCCCGCCGACGTTGTGCACGACGATGGGTGCGGCCATTCCCGGCATCGTCTCGACCGACGACGGGATGGCCAGCAGACGCCCGGGAGCCGGCGCCGGCTCCTGCGCCGGCGGAGGGGCCGGAGCGGCTGCGACCAGAGGAGCGGACAGCTCGAGCGGTTCGGGCGCCGCCCGTGGCGGCGTCGGCGGTGGCGGCGGAGCGGGCTTCTCGCCCTCCCCGCCCAGCGACAGGGCAAGGGCCGCCAGGGCCCCGAGCAGCCCGGCGGCCAGCCCGAGCCGCCGCGGGGAGGTTTTGGCCAGGAGCGCGCGCCAGGACGGCGCCGGGGCGTTCATGGCGCGCTCCCCCAACGGCCGAGGGCGGCGTCCACGGTGGCGGCGGGCGACGCAGCCGGCTTGAAGCGGTTGCGGACGCACAGATAGAGGTCGCCGGATTTCAGCGTCAGATCGCCGACCGCGTCGATGATCAGGATCTGGCCTTTCGAACCGCCCCAGCGCACGGCCACCGGCTGGTCGACGCCGCCGACCAGCAGGAAGGCGGCCGGCAGGCGGGTCGATCCCAGGCGCTCGCCGTAGTCGAGGAAGGTCCGCCGACCGTCGTGGAAGGCGCGAAGCGGACCCAGCACGCGCGAGGCCTCGTCCGGAGCGAACACCCGGATGTCGTCGAAGGACAGATCCTCGACCCGGAAGGGATGCACCGTGGCGAAGTCGCCCCCGCCGGCCCCGCCGTCGGGAGCGCCCTCCTCGGCCCGCTCCTCCCGCCACAGGCTGGCGCGGTCGTAGCCGCCGCGCGGCGGGACGGAACCTCCCCCCATTGCCCCGTTGAGTCCGACCTCGACGCTCAGCGGGCTGCGCGCCGTGCGGCCCGAGCGGGCGCAATAGGCGTCGTCGTCGATGAAGGCCGTCAGATCGGTGACCTGCGCGGCCTTCACGGTCTCCGACCGCAGGTAGAAAGTGTAGAGCCGGCCGCTGCGGGCGATCACCTGCATCGCGGTGTCCACGCCGGCCCGGTCGGGCCGGACGAGGAGCAGGTTCGCATGCCCGTCGGGGATCTCCCACGGAAAGCTCTCCTCGTCCCCGAAGGAGACCCGGCTGATCGTTTCGCACGGCGGGAGCACCACGGAGGTCGTCATGCCCAGCCGCAGGCGCAGCGGCATGACCCGGTTGACCCGGTGAGCGAAGCGGACGGTGCCCGGCTCGACCTGCCCCGGCGCCGGCACCGCGTCGTCCCAGGCCGGCTGGATGCGCCCGAGCGAGACTCCCCGAAGGATCGCCTCCTGGTAAGGCCCGGTGCCCTCAGGCGCCGCTCCGGCCTCGCCCGACCGCTGCAGCACCGGATAGTCGCCCCGGTTCTGCGCGTCGGCGTCGAGGCCGCGCGGCTGCCGTGTCGAGGGGGCCACCGCCGCCGTCGCACCCCCTCCGGAGCGTTCGGCGGGCCGCGGCAGGGTGAGGCCGCCGTCCGGCGATCCGGCGGGTTCGGCCTTCGGCTTGGGCAGCGCTATTCCCGGCTCCGCGACGCTGTCGATCAACCCGGGAAGCGGCGCCCCGTCCGGCGTGGCCAGCCCCGGCGGCACCGCCTGCGCATTAGCCAAGCGTGCAAGCGCGCAGGAGGCCAGCAGGACGACGGCGAGGCCGAGTGCGAAGCCATGTCGGAACCTTGCCGGCATCCCGCGGTCAGGAACGGCGCGAAAGGTCATATTGAATCACCCGAAATCCGAAGGCGAGGTCGCTGTCCTGCGGCAGAAGCCCCTCGCCTTCCACGATGGTCCCGTCCAACTCCACCAGCTCCGGATAGCCGATCCGGAGCAGCACCCGCAGGGACTGCGTGCCCAGATCCATGCCCTTCTCGGTGTCGCGCACCGTGAAGTCGACGTAGTACAGGCCCGGAGACGCCAGGTTGATGGACTCGATCTTGACGGCGCGCTCGGCCCCGCGCGCCAAGGCCTGGATCACCAGCTTCTGGTTGCGCGCCCGGAAGCCCTCGTAGACCTCCGTCGTCGACCGCCGGGCGACCCAGCCGTCTGTTGGCCGCATCCGCACCTTCATCAGCCCCTCGTCGGCCACCACGCCCTCGCGGATGCGGACATACTGGGCGACCCACGCCCTTTCGGTGACCGCGAAGCTGGTGGTCTGCCGCCGCAGGGGCGCCGCTTCGACCACCGCATCCATCGCCGGGGCGACGGTGATCGCGTATGGGATCTTCTCCTTCAGCGGCGTGAGCCGGACGAGCGCCTGGCCGAGCGTGATGTTCAGGGCCATCGACAGGCACAGCAGGATGCCGAGAAGGCGGGCGACCCAGCCGACCACGCCGATCCCGTCGCCGCTGTCGTGCTTGTCCCACACCCGCTCGACCGCGACGAGGTTGCTATCGCTTCGTGAACCGGCGCCGAACATGAGGATCTCCGGACGTCAGGCGGCGGACGCCGCGGGCGGGAGCCCGGCCGGCGACCTCGACAACGGCAACTCGACGCAGGCGCAGGGGCTGCGTTGCCGGTCATCCATACCGCCGCCGATCCTCTGGCGGGGAAGGTCGACGGACCCGCCGGACGAGCAGCCGGCCAGGATCAGGGCGCACAGCGCCAGAAGCGGTCGCACCACTTACGCATCCTCCAACAAGGGCTTGTAGCCCGGCCCGATGTCCTCCCGGCGCAGAGCCTCTGCGGCGTGGATCCGCAGCAGGGCCGCCAGCAGGCGGTTCGTGGTCTGGGATTCCTCCAAAAGCCCGATCAGCGCCGCTCCGATGGCCGCGTTCTGCGCCCGTTCGCTCGCCGCGTTGTTCATCCCGTCGCTGAGCTGGGCCAGGCGCTCGTTTCCGGCCTGACTGCTGGCGATGCCGTGATAGGCGGTGCCCAGACCGTCGAACGCCGCGTTTCTCCCTTCGGCCACCCGTCGGCGCTGCACCCGTTCGATTCCAGCCAAGTCGGACCCGGCGGGTGGGGCGAAGCATTGGCGGGAACGGACGGCTCCATCCGCCGGAGTCTTGAAGACGGTGGAGGGCTCGCCTTGAAACGCCGTCAGCCCACGCTGCAGGTTGAGCGGCATCGATGTGCTCGACGCGGTCCGCGCCGTTCCACCCAATGCGCCCAGGCTTACCGCGCCCGCCCCGCCCAGGACGCTCTTCAACATGCTCTGGACCTCGGGCGCGAGGTCGGCGACGCTGGAGCCCCGCCCCTGGCCATCGAGCATCTGCGACTGCAGGGCGCGGATTTCCGCCAGCTTGTCGATCACGCCCTTCAAGGTCGCGTTGACGCCCTGAACCGACGCATCGACCATCGGGTCGTAGACGGTCGGCGGGCAGCACACCGCCTGCGCCGGCTTCGCAAAAAGCGCCGTTGCCCCGACGCCGAGCAGCAGAGCCGGCACGGCCCGCCGACCGACCCCCGCCATGCCGCTTTGGGGCGGCCCACCGCCATGGTCTTTCTCGACTTCGCCCCGCGGCTCGCCGGCCGCCCGCATCAACAGGCGGCCCGCACCGCCGACCGCTCTACGCCACCACGCCGTCATGAGGCCGCCCTCTCCGTTCCGAATTCGTCCAGATACGCGTCGCGCCAATCGACCGGGTCCCAGTCCTTCAAATGCCGCGCCCGCTCGACGCACCCGACGTCGGAGGCGAAGCAGCAGGCCAAGTCTCCCAGAGCGGCCGTCGAGAATTCGAGCACCGCCGATTCCCCGGCGTTCGGTTTCTTGAGAAGGACCGGGTGCTCCATGTGGTCGTAGCTGCGGTCCGACCCGTCCACGAAGGCGAACTCCTCCGGCGTCAGCCACTCCTCGTAGTCCGCGTACTTCGCCCCGCGGTCGGGATGGAAGATCCACGTTGCCGTCTGCGACCGCATGATCTTCGGCAGGTTGGGGTGGATCTCCGACAGGGACGACGGCCGCTGCCACAGCGTCATCACCGCGATGAAGTCCTTTCGCACCTGCTGCATCCAGTCGATGCCGTTCTTCAGGAATTCGTCGCTGCTCCACAGCGCCGCGGTCTCGTCGATCAGGATGATTCCGCCGCGGCCTTCCCGGCGCACGCGCTCCGTCACCAGATAGGCCACATCCTCGACCAGCGGGGGCGCCAGCACCGGGTCCTTCAGGACGGTGGTGAAGTCGAAGGCGAGCAGGTCGCTCTCACCGATCGGCACGCGCTCGGTGCCCGAGAACACCGATCCGTAGGTCCCGCCGGGAAGCCAACGCTGCATCTGGGTGAAGGCCGGCGAGCCGGGATCGAACCCCGCCTCCACCACCGTGGCCAGAGTCCGTTCGTCCATCGGCGTGCCGGCGCTTTCCATGCGCACGAGCGCGTTGACCGCCTTCTGGTACATCCGCTCGCTGTCGGGGTCCGACAGGCCGGTGAGCAGCCGGAACAGCTTCGCCAGATGGGCGCGCACCGCGGTGGTCGGCGGACGCTGCAGCGGCTGAAGCTGCGCGTCCGTTTCCCCGCCCGGGCGATCCGACAGCAAGCTGACGTAGCGCCCGCCGCACATGGTCGTGGCGACATACTGGCCGAACCGCGAATCGAACAGGGTGGCGATCAGTCCCGGGAAGTGCTCCAGGGCGCCGATCACCAGAAGGTCGGCCACCGTCGTCTTGCCCGACCCCGTGCGCCCGAAGATGATGGTGTGGGCGAGCGCGTCGCGCTTGGCCGTCTCGTGAAGGTTGACGTAGTAGGGCGTTCCGGACGCGGTCAGAGCGCGCAAGATCCAGCTGTCGCCCGCGCCGCTCCCCCACCCCGAGCGGGGAAGCCCGGCCTTCGGCGTTTCGAAGACCACGAGGTCGGCGACGTTCTGGCAAACGGCGCGAACCTCGCGGATGAAGCTCCAGTCCTCCCATCCGGGCAGCATCGACCACCACAGCACCCCGGCCAGGTCCCGCTCGACCACGGTTTCCGCATGGAAGGTCTGAAACACCGCCTCAACCTGCTTCTGGACGCGGGCCGCTTCGTCCGGGCTGTCGCCGAAGGCGAAAACGGTCAGGGCATGGCGGACCAGCCGCTCCCGTTCCCGGGAATTCGGAGCGATCATTTCCTTGACCTCCAGGAACTCGGCCGCCGCCTGCTGGGACACCCAGGTCGAGGCGGCGCCGCGTTCGAGCTGGTCCAGCGTGAACGTCCCACCCATCTCCGAATGCACATAGGCGGCGTTGAGCACCAGCAGCTCGCCGTCCAACGCCTGCAGCCGAGCGACCAGCTCCTCGGGCGTCGCCCCGCCCCAGCTGCTGAGGGTGATCACCTGCGCGTAAGCCTTGCTCTGGCCATGGGAATGGATCATCAGGCCGCTGTCGGGATTGAGGTCGACCGAATCCACCGCGACCAGCCGCGCCACGTCCAGGCGCCCGACCGGGGACGGCCGCGTCACCCGGCTGACCAGATGCCCCCAGAATTCGAGCAGGGTGCTGGCCGGCTGGCTTCCCTCCTCCAGGCCCACCTCGCCCAGATCCATGGGCTGGAAATCCTCCAGCGCCTTCCACACCTGGGCGCGCGCGCTCTCGAGCCGGGCGCGCGCGTCGTCGCCGTTGCCGCGCACGCTGAGCACGACGACGTGGCGGTTGCGGTAGGCGCGTTTGAACTGCGCCTCCCACCGCCCAATTACCCGGCTGCGCAGCGCCAGCCCCGCCGCGTTGCCGCGGGCGGCCCTACGCTGCGGCGGCGATGCCGGGACGCGCTCCCGCAGGTCGAAGACGCGGACATGCACGTCGATCTCGGACAGGAGCTGGAACATCTGCCGGCGCCGGTCGCGCCGCTCGTAGCGGACCTCTTCGTTGGCGCCGGAATAGTCGAGGCCGGCAAGCTCGATCGCGACGCTGAGCGTGCCGTTGCGGCTGCGCAGCGTCCGGCCGTCGGACAGGATCTTGTCGAACAGCACATACTCGCTGAGCTTCGTCCGCCGCAGCGGCGGCACGGCCAGCCGCCCGAGAGGCGGCACGAGGGCGATGCCCAACCCCACGGCGATGCCGACGACCGACACCCAGGTCGCCGCGACTTCCCACCAGGAGCTCCCTCCCCGGAGCAGGTCGTCCAGGGCGGCCAGCGAGACGCTCATGGATCGGCTCCTATGAGTCCGCGCCGCATCAGGATCATGCGGGGGCGCGAGGCCGGAGACATCGGCGCGCGGGGATCGAAGCGGGCGCGCCACACCGCGACGATGTGACGGTCGCGGCGGAAGCAGCGCGCGAAATAGAGGTGCATGCCGATGCACAGCACCGCCGTCAGCTCGGTCCGCACCAGCGTGCCGTCGGCCAGGCCGACGGCAACCCCGGCAACCGTGCCGACGACGATGTTCAGGCACCACAGCTGGAGGGGCACCCAGAGCATGTGGAGCGGATAGGCGACCGCCGTGTACACCGGGGTCGTCAGGCGCCGGGCCGCGGCCATCGCCGTTACTTGATCGGCGTGTAGCTACCGACCGACGACGCGTCGGACAGGCCGCCGAGGCTGAAGGCGTAATTGATGATCAGCGGTGCCGACGCGACCAGCAGGATTCCGGCCACCACGCTTGCCAAGAAAATAAAGTCGAATTTCTTGAAGTAGGCCTTCACCGCGGCGACCACGAGCCCAATGAACCCGAGCATCCGGACGCCCCAGATGGCGAAGTTGGTGACCGCGTTGCCCGCGGCGACCGTTGGTTGGAAAGGGTCCGCGGTCACTGCGAACGCCGCGGACGGCAAAGCCACGGTGATCAGGATCACCAGAGCGGCCATGGACGCATGGCGATCGGGAAAACGCTCGTTCATGAGAGGGACACCTGTGCAGAAGAATGGAAGGTGCCCCAGAGCCTACGGAGGTGCGTCGCCGGATTTCGAGCACCGGCGATGCGTTTTTTTCCCGCTCACCGCTCCACGTTACGGGACCGGCGGCGCTGGGGCGGATGCGGCATCGCATCCGGACCGGCTGGGGTTGCGCCAAGCTCCAGCAGCACGACAGCGGGCTCAAGCGGTGCCGGCCCGGAGATCCGCGCCACCACGGCACACCGCTCCTCCGCCCGATCAAGATCTCGCCGCGCGCGCCGGCGGCGGGCGGTGTCGGCGTCCGGCTCCATCATCTCCAGCAGCGCTACGCGAAGCCGGGCGGTCTCGCGCTCGTCGGCGCGCCGCTCGCCTTCGCGAGCGAAGGCCTCGGCCGGCGACATCCGCCCGGCACGAAGGGCATCCGCGTCGGCGGCGCGTTCGTTGTGGTGCGCTTCGACCCGCCGGCGGGCATGGCCGGCCGCCGCGCGGGCCGCTGCCCAGCCCGCGGCCCGCACCGCCGCGGCAGCTTCCGCCGCGTCGGGCGCGCGGGCGTCATCCCCGAGAAGGCCGAGCAACAGCGACGCTTCGGAAAATGCGGAAGCGGCCAGCTCCTGGCGGCCGTCGGCGAGCGTGGCAGCAGCGCGCGCCCACGCCGCGCGCCGCCGCGCGCGAAGCGCCGGATCGGGGCGGCGTTCGATCTCGTCCAGGCGGTCGAGCGCACGGACGAGACGTTCCGCCGCCTCCACCGGCACGCCGGGGGACCCGGACAGGATCGCCGCCCGGCCGCGCCGATCGTTGGCCCGGCTCGCCGTCTCGACTCGCTCGTTCACCGCGGCGCGCAGCGCGTTGACCACGCCGGCCGCCGTCGGCACGCCGGCCCGCTCCAGGGCCGAGCGTCCCGGTCCTAGATGCACGCCGGGCAGTGTCGCCTCGCCGCGTTCGGCGTAGGAACGGGCGTCGAACCGCCGGCCGACGAGCGGCCGCCCGTCCGCCCGCCGCCGCTCGTCGGCGGCGTCGAGATGGCGGTTGATCGTCGCCGCCGACCGCTCGCGCAATTCGCGGACCCAGGACGGCCCGCGCGCCGTCCGGTCCTTGCGCGCGGCGAAGGTCCAGGCGTGGGAGGCGGTGCGTTCCGCCGGACGTTCGCTCCACAGCGCGTGCAGATGAATGTTGCGCGGATCGGACCCGGCCTCGACGTCCGGGCGGTGAACCGCGGCGTGATGGGGCAGCCCCCGCTCCGCGAGGGGCCGCATCAGGTCGCGGGCGAGCGCCGCCAGCTCGTCGCCGTCCAGCTCGTGGGGCAAGGCGATGATGGCGCGGTTCTGAACGCAACCGTCCACGCGCTCCCGCGCCTCCACCGCGTCCCAGAAGGCGGCGCGTTCGTCGGCGTCGTCGCCGATGGTGCCGAAGCTGATCAGCACGCCGTCGCCGTCGGCCATCAATTCCGCAACACGCTCATCGTGCGGCAGGTCGGCGCGCTCGACGTAGCGCTGGAACGCCGCCGCCGATCCGGCGCGCACCCGACCGCGGCTGGTTCGCGACGCTCCGCCGCTCTTGCGCTGGATCGCCGGGCCCAGCGCCCGCGCCGCCGCGGCGAACTGGGCCTCGGGAACGTACCAGCTCCGCGCTTTGCGGTCGTAGGCGCCGCCCGCCGCCTGCAGGTCACGGACCCGTCCGCGCTTCGCCTTCACATAGACCCGGCCGCGGCGCGCCTCCGTCTCCTTCGGCGAGAGGCCACCGCTTCCCGACGGCGGCCGCTTCGACACCGACGACACCCGGATGTGGAGCGGTTCGACGCGCGGTGGCGGTCCGCTCCGGCCGCGGGGAGCCGGCAGCAGGAGAGATCGCAGACCGACCTTGAAGTAGCGTCCCGTCGCCAGCCCGCGCTCCACCGCGTCGCCTTCGTCCAGCCGTCCGGACCGGTGCCGGTCGTCCCATTCGGCTTCGCCGATCAGCGCCAACGCCTTCGCGAACGTCACCATGCCTGTTGTCCTTACCCTTCGCCATCTTGGTGCCGTGGCTGCTCGACACGCCGCCCACAGCAGTAAAAACGGGTTGGGCGCCCAGAATTTGGACGTGGGCGCCCACGCGCTTTCCAACCATTACCGGTAACATTACCGGTAATGTGATAAGCCATTACCGGTAATGCGCCTTTGTATGACAATGGCTAATTGCGCAAACACCTCTTCCCTGACATTACACATGACGGCCCTTCAAGGGGCGATCATGTCATTACCGGTAATGCTTTGGGCTCTGTCATGACAGGCAAATCACGGCGTGTTCCGCCGGGCGTTGGGTGTAGCCATCGGCTCGGCGTCGACATGCGGCATGCGGTTCGAAACCGCCGGTGCTCGAACACGGAGGTCGCATGTCCGTAGGCTGGCCAGGTTTCACCGTGGAGGACACCCATGCCACCATTTCGCTTCCGTATGACATGTAATACACGGTCGGCGCCGATGACCGCCGGAGTGCGATGGACGCCCCGGAAAGGCGCGGTCCGCCGACCGTGTCGGCCTGAAACCAATCGGCATGGTGCGTGATGGGCGATCGGCCGCGGACCAAGAACGCCGCACGCATCAGGCGATGCCGCACACGGATGAAAGCCGGGGGGCTTGTGCGTTTCGAAGGAGCGGTTTGGCCGGACGACCGACCCTTGCTTGCGTATCTGATCGGGCGTCTGCGCAACGCTCCGGAGGATCGCGAGTTTCGTGACGGCCTGCGCCGGATGCTGGGCGACGGCTTCGGAAACGAAAGCGATTGCGCCGGTGAAGCCGGCCGAGGGGAAGCGCCGGCAGCGAGTCTATCGGCATCGACGATGGACGGGGATCGCGACGCGCAGGCCGGGATCTTGAGATGGCCGAGGAGCGGTATGCATTGGTGGCGTACTTGGCGGAACGGGGATGCGTGATGGGCGACCGGTTTCTGTCCAAGAACGCCGCGCGTGTTCGGCGGTACCGTGCACGGTCGAAAGCTGGGGGGCTTGTGCGTTTCGAAGGAGCGGTTTGGCCGGACGACCGACCCTTGCTTGCGCATCTGATCGGGCGTCTGCGCAACGCTCCGGAGGATCGCGAGTTTCGTGACGGCCTGCGCCGGATGCTGGGAGCCGACTTACCGTTGGACGGTGGCGATGGTGGGCAATCCCCCCGCAACGGGCGTCACACCGGTGGCCGGCATGAAGGCGACGCGATGGAGCGAAGGGGCGTGGTGGAGCGGCGGCGCGGTTCGGTGGAAGGGGCGCTTCCGGGGCAGCCGCCCAGCGCCGATCAGATGAACTTTGCGCGCAGAATTGCACAGCGTCGCGGCCTGTCCGTGCCGGATGGTCTCGACCGGGCGGAAATGAGCGCGTGGATCAACGCCAACCGATGATGCGCCGCCGCTGCGTTCCGCCGGTGCTCGAAAACACCGGGCACACCTCCGTAGGCTGGCCGGGCATCGGTCAGCACCAAGGAGACATCCGCGATATGGACATCCGGAACAACGGCGACGAGACGGGCCAGGAGGACGATCGTCCGAGCGGCGGCACGCTCATGGACCGGCCGCGCCAGGGGCGTGGCCGGCCACCGAAGAACCGCGAGAAAGACGCAGACAAGGGGGTGATGGGAATCGATCTCGACGGCGACGAACCGGCCGACGGGCGCGAGCGTGCCGTTTACCGCACCAGCCGCCGCGTGCGCAAACTCGCGGATGAGCTGGCGCAGTTCCGCGAGACGTTGCGTCAGGCCCGCGACGATCAGCGCAAGGCCATGGACGAGCTGCAGGCCGAACGTGACCGTCGGCGCGACGCGCATCGCCTGCAGGCCGCGGCCCTCTGCGAGGATGTCGGGATCAGCGCGGATCTGCTGCTCCGCCTCGCGGCGGCCAAAAGGGCCGGCGATGCGCAGCTGGTGGCGGATCTCACCCGGCAACTGGTGGGATGACGGCGCCATGGACGCGACCACCATTCCCCGGCCTTTCGATCCCGCCGACGGTTTTCTCCGTCTGACCCGGATGGCGCAGTGGATCTTCGATCTGGCGTCGATCACGCTCGCCGTGCTGCTGGTGCTGACCATCATCGTCATCGCGGTCGACCGCGGCATGCTGCGCGTGCCCTTCATCGAACGCTGGATCATTCGGCCCGTGCGCCGCATTCGCGATCCACGCCCGTCACCGCCGGACGAAGGAAGCCAGACATGAAAAACGATGACCGGGTCCTCGCCACAGCCATCGCCATCGCCTTCTTCGCGGCGCCCATGATTGCCACCGGCGTGGATTTGATGAGGCATATCGAGCATGTTTGAGATCATTCCATACGTCGGTAGCTTGGCCCTGCTGATCGCCCTAGTGGCGGCAGGGACCTTCACTCGCCGGCGATGGCCAAGTGCTCCGTGGCGCCGCCAAGCGCCGCCGAAGAGTACCGTCGCATGGCGAATTGGCTGCTGGAACTGGTACGTGGGCATGGCCGGCGGTGCACTCGCCATATTGACGGTGCCGGCCTGGGGCGCCGCGCCTGAACTTTGCTCACTGGCAGCCGTGCCGGCAATCTGCGCTGTGATCGACTATGCCTTTATCCGCCGGCCGCCGGCATCGACACCGTCACCGCCGGACGAAGGGGGCCAGACATGAAAAACGATGACCGGGTCCTCGCCACAGCCATCGCCTGCTCTTTCTTCGTGGCGCTGGTGATCCTGCTTCCCGACACCGCTCAGGCGCAGAGCTCCGACCCGTCCTGCATCGCCTGCGGCCTGACCGAGCGCATCGAAAAGGCAAGCCGGACGTTCCGTGAGGCGAGCTTCAAGAACCTCGTCGGCCCGGCGTCCAGCTTCGGACGCATGCTCGGCCTCCTGTGGATTTATCTGTTCGCCGTTCAGATCTTTCTCCAGCCGAGCCAGATCCCGCGCTTCCTGGAAACGTTCCTCGGCCGCGTCGGCTGGCTGCTGGCGATGGTCGGCATCCTCTCGGCGCCGCAGTGGATACTCGACAACATCGTGACGGCGGGCGAGCAAACCTTCATGGGCGTGGCCGCCTACGTGCTGGGCACCGCGCAGTCGGCCTTCGGCGGAACGGCGAGCGTGCCGCCGGTTGGTGACAGCGCCTGGTACACGGCTCTGTGGCGCGAGGTCGAGGGCACGGTCTTTCCGCTCGTGCTGAAGCTGATACGGGCGGGGGCTCCGGGCGCCTGGTACGACATCGCGGCACTTCCCCGCCTGATCCTCACACTGTTGATCGTCGCGCCGTTCGGCTTCGTCCTCGGCATCTTCATGGCGTTCATGGTGCAGGTCATCTTCTACACGGCCGCCGTGACGGCGATCGGACCGCTGCTCGTCGTCGGGCTTCCCTGGGGAACGACGCGATCCTACCTCTGGGGAGCGTTGAAGTTCATGCTGGGCGGCGGTTTTACGCTCGTGTTCGCCGCGGTGGCCATGGGCACGACATCGGCCATGCTGCAGTCGCAGTTTCAAAATGTGTCGCTCGGCGATCCTTCCCCCGAGGCGTTGCAGAAGCTGCTCGACGTCACCAACCCGGAATATTGGTACACCTTCATCGTCGGGCTGGTGTCCGTCCTGCTGCATCTCGCGGCTCCGCGCATCGCGAGCAACATCGCGGGCGTCACGGACTCCGCCACCAGCGCCGCCATGGTGACCGCCGCGGGACAGGCCGGTGCGGCGAAAGCGGGGGGGATGGCCCACGGGAAATTGTTCGGCGGCGGCGCGCGCAATTCGATTTTCGACAGCGCCGGCAATGTCGCGACGGGCGGTATGAGCGGCGCCATTCTGAACGCTCTGCCCAAAGGCGGACAGCAGATGGCCGACGTCGTCGCGCAGCGTGGCCTCGTCGGGCTGGCCGGCGCCGGCGCGGCGGCCGGTGCCCGCGGAATCGCGGCGGGTCTCAGAGCGGCGTACCACGGCACCCGCGGGAATGGAGCGCCGGGAGCATGACAGAACTAACGGCGGCCGGAGCGACCACGGTCCAGATCGGGCAGCCGCAAACGGATCTGCGCGAGGTGAACGCCGCCGGCCTCCCCGCGGACCGTCACGCGCGCCGGAGGCACGCGGTGGCTGGTGAGCCACCGCCTCACCGCGTCGGCCCGCGAAGCGGCGAGGCCGGCGGCGTAGTCCGGAGCGTCCGGGACGGGGATGGCCCAGGCCTGCACGACGAGATCGAGCGTCGTTCCGTGCAAGGCGTCGGCGCAGGCTTGCAGGATGGTCTCGGCTTGTCCATCAAGGGCCGCAGAGCGGGGGGCGAAGGGAATGGGCGCGCAGCGGCCGATCTGCATTCCGCGGGCCTCGGACGCCGCAGTTCCCCGCGGGACGAGCCGGATCGGTTCGCCCGCGCGCGAGGAGAAGGGCAACGCGGCGGCGGTCACGCACACCGCGGCGATGAGATGGGCGGAGAGCATGCGATGACGGGGGATCATGACGTGAGAATAGCGCTCTTCCCGGGCGCGCCGCGAGCGCCGGCGTTCGCGGCGGATCGCGGGTTGCCGCTCGGCCCATCGTTCGGGCCGCACACCACCCAACTGTTTCCGCAACCCTTCACGGATGCTGCGATGCCCGACCACCCAACCGAGCAGGCCGAGGCCGAGCTGGACGATCTTTCTCTGAGTCTGCTCCCGCAAGGCCGGCGGCATGTCCGGATGGAGCATGTGCACCCCGACGGTCGCCCGGATGATCATCGCATCGAGCTGGACGCCGAAGCGCTGATCAACGCGGTCAGCGACCGCATCGCCGACGTCGCGTTTCGGCGGACGGACGCCGTCGACGTCGCCCTTTTTCTGCTCGACCGGTCCGGCCGCACCCTCGGGTCGATCACGGCTCGCGCCGATTTTCTCCGGCGCCGCGGCGTCGTCTGGGGTGGCGACCGCCACATCGAAGGGCTGATCCGCACCCTGGCCTTCTACGTCACGATCGACCAGCTACGCCTCCTCGAGCAGGCCGAGCAGGCACTGGTCAGGCGATCGCCGCCCATGGGCGAGCACCTCGGCCGGCGCAAAATCGCGGACACATGAGTGCCTTCTCGTGTGGGTGCTCGAAGCGGCCATTTCACAGGCCCTACGCTGCAGCTTCGACGCACCGTACCGGAGTTCGGCATGTCCAAGCGCTTCAGCACCTCGTGGCCTGTTCTGGATGCTGCCTCGAAGCTGGTCACCGTTCTGTGCCTGATGGGGATGAGTACATTGTTTGGAGCCCTCCTCGCGATTGGCTTCCTCAGCTCCCATCACCTTCAGCAAACCGAGAAGGTCGTCGAGGGCATAAGCGAGATGACACGCAAACAGGCGGGAGCGGCGATGGCCACGGCCGTGGGTTACGCCCTGTCGCGCGGCGACGTCGCCGGCGCCGAGACGGCTCCGGACGGTGCGATCACGGTTCATCTGAACAATGGCGGGCCAATCGTGCTGGCCAACCCGTGGGGCGGCCCTCAACGCTTCGACGCGGCAACCGGCATTTGGTACCTTGAGGTTCCCGAACGCGCCTGTCCCTCACTGGTGAGCATGATGCCCCAGGGCATGCTCGCCGGTGTCGGAACGGGTGGCGATCTGGACGGCATCGGCACCATCTCTGCCCGGCCCGGCAGCATCGAGGAGACACTTGAGCGGTGCGCTGGAGCGCATGCCCTGGCCCTGCGATTTGCCGGTCCGGCGTGACCAGGGTGGGGCTTCGCATGCTCGGCGTCGAAGCGGTCAACGTGGTAGTATCCGAAGATCTGCGCGACGCGGATCGGACTGGTAGCATGCAACGGATAGCATCTGCCGTACCCGTGGGAAACTTACATGATTAACGGAACTGCAATGACGATGGCAGGGTTGCAGCGTAAGACCGGCAAGACGGCGGTAGGTGTGGCAGCACCCCCGCCGTCCTGCCTCTGCCTTAGTGACGCTTGCTCGGGTGATATTCAACTTTCAGGTGCAAAGCAAGTTGGATGCCGAGCGCAGCCCATTTGGCGATTACCTCGAAGCAGCCCGTAATACGCGGAATGTTAGGCATTATGCGGCCCTCGCTTGGTTAAGGAGGTGGCCCGGAATGACAAGCTGTTGTTTGTCACTCCGGGTCACGACCCAGCCGGGTCACGACCCAGCCGGGTCACGACCCAGCCGGCTCATGTCCAGAACACCAGAGAGCTCGAACTGTACGCCATGAATTCTGTGGTTTCTATGATAAAGCACGTCCCTTCCCTCAGCGACAGTGGAATAATAAAGAAATCTGCCGTAATAAAAATAGTACAAAGAGAGAGGTGTCCGCAATAAACTGCTTGTTTTTTGTTGATTAATAAATAGCCTTATCTGTCAAAGTGACGATTTATCTCGGAGTTATGGCGCTTTTTTTTGACAAATTCATGTTGGAGTTCTTGCGTTTAGAAGCTCTTGATCAAGAAAAGGGAAGAGGGTTTGCCGTCCGAAACGAAGAAGGCCGGCAGCGATGAGAAGCCTTGCATGAGCAAGATGGACGACCTCCTGCTCAGTCGCCTCAAGGGCTTAGAAGATTCTTCAGCCAACCTGATCAAACCTTGCGTCCCGGTAGACGTAGGCAACGTCTCCGAGGTGAAGGCCGCCATCGCCAATGAAACGTGTCTTCGCCGCTGATCTGCAAGGTCATAGCGACGGCACTGCTGGCCCGCCGCTGGCCGGCCTATGAACCGGCCTGCCTATGAAGAAGGCGGACGGCGCCACCCAGGCGGTTGAACGCATCGGCGGCTGTCCAGGCAAGACTGATCACGCCGCCATCCGGCGAGGTCTCGATGTCGTCGGGTACGAACGGGGCACCTTCATCGATCGCCATGGCGCTGACGCGGACCGTGCCGGGATCGATCTCGATCAAGCGACCGCCAAGATCCACCTCAGCCACGACACCGCACCGCGAGGGCCTGATGCGAAGAGCGCGAGCGGATCGGCCGAACCATTCGGCTTCTTCGGACGTGGCCAAGCCCTCGATCAGCACGTCCATCCTCAACCATCCTTCGGCAAAGGTGAGGAGGGCCGTGTGTCGTTTTGGCCCCGGCGCGGCGGAAGGGCTGGTCATGGGGACGCAGTCTCCGAACCGGCAGAGCTATGCCGCCGCCGGCGCATGGCCTCCACCATGGGAGGAGTGTTTCAACGCGAAGATGGCGGTGGCGATGACCGCGGACCGTTCACCGAGCGGCAACAGCAGGACATGCTGAAGGCCATCGATCACGGTCTTGGAATAGGAAAGGGCTTGCCCTTCTTTGATGAGGTCGTCGAGGCCGTAAGCGCCGGACGCGATGCCCTCGATCAGCGCGGCGATCCGACCGTTGTCCGCATCGCCGGCATCGCGGTCGCTTCGTTCCGCGGCCAGCAGCACGACGCCGGCGATGAAATGCTCGGCCTTGATCCTCCAATGGGCCTCATCCACTCCGAGGGTGCGGCCGGACGCGTAGGCGCGGGCATGGGCGGCACGGGCCGCCGTCTCGACCGAAGGCGGAAGGCCGGTGAAGAAGCCGGCCGACACCGGTGAAGCCTGTCCGATCGGAAAGGTGGAGACGGTCATGAGGACAACTCCGCTGGTGGAAAACGCATGCCGACCAGCATGCCGCTCCTCATCCCGGCCATTCGAGCACCGGCGTGGGCGCGTCTCCCCCGACCGGATCATGGTGCCCATGCCTCATGCTGCGCAGGAACGACCGCCAGACGTCGTCGGGCACGATCTTCTCGCCGGTCCCCGAACACAGCAGGCACGCCTCCGGCGGCCGGTCCGGCTGGAACACGGGGTGACGCCCGGTCCCGTAGCAGCAGTCGCAGAGATCGATCCGCCCGACGATGCGCCGCTGCACGACCGAATCGTCCGGTCCGGCGAACCGGACGGGCAGGCTCTGGAGGAGATGCTCCACGGCGCTGTCGAGGACGTCCTGGGCGGATCTGTGCCAGCCGAGATTGGCGATCCCGTAGAGCGCGTCCTCGCCGTTCATTCGCAGAACGACGTCGACGAGGTGGAGAGCCATCCCGCCCTCGCAAGCGGCCGGCGGTGGCGGCGGAAGCGCCCGAGGACCGTGGGTCAGTCGGACGATCCGGCTGTCAGGCGAGGTGCCGATCTCCAGTCCGGGATGGCTGCGCAAAACCGTTTCCGTCACCTGAGCGGCCAACTGAAGGAAGGCGGGCGGCAAGGTGCTGCGTTCCCGACTGCGGATTCCGTTCTCCATCCGTCACGCTCCCGCGGTGGCCAAAGGCCGATGGCCGCCGCCGCCGGCACGGCGGAGGATGTAGGCGCAGGCGTTTTCCGCCTGCCCCACCGCCCAGAAGAAGCTCTTCCGTTTGCCGCGGGTCCCGAGATGCTGCATCCAGCTCGCGATGTAGGCCGTGTTGTGGGAAAGAAGTTGGGCCGGCAGGCCGAATTGTGCGCAGAGGAAGGCCGCGCCGATCTCCGCCACCAGCTCCTCCTTCGGGCGGTTGTTGCCCTTGCCGTAGTTGAGCAGCGTGTCGCGGCGAAGGCGGGATGCCGACCCGGTGGCGTGCGTGCATTCATGGGCGAAAGTCAGCACGTAATATTCGTAGCCGCTCAGCCCGCCGCGCGGTTGGAAGGCGGCCTTCGGCGGCATGTTGACCCGGTCGGTCGCCGGGTTCCAGAACGCCCGGACTCCCCCCTCGATGAGGGCGGGGCCGCCGACGGGATCGTCCGGCAGAGGCCGCCAGGACAGCAGCGCATCCTCCAGCTTCAGGGCGGCTTGTGTTGGTGACGGCACCGCCGGCGGCGCGATCGGCACATTGTCGACCTGGTGAACGTTGAACCACCGCTGGCGTTCGAAGCCGATCATCGGACGGAGCTGGCCGCCCAGGGCATCCCCACCGATGGGACCAAGCTTTTTGGCGATGCCCGGCGTCTCACGGGTCCAGGCCGCCGCCGGAGCCTCCTCATCGAAGATCGGGACCAGGATGAGGGTGCCGGTTTCGCCGGTCCGGATGGCGCCGCCGTTCCGCTCCCATGCCTCCGGGGACGCCCAGAGGTGAGCCGTGTAGCCGTTCCGTCGCGCAGCCGCCCACAGAGCGAGCGTGTTCTGTCCCTTGAAGGGGCGGCCGGAGAACGCGTTGGTCGGGCGGGCGGAAAAGCCGGCCCAAGGCATGACCCACTCCCCGGCGGCGTTGCGCTCGACAGCGCCGAGAATGTCCTCCGCGATTGCGGTGTGTGCCTCCTCCTCGGTGAGAAGTCCGTCGGTCATGCCCTGTGAGTCTCCGTCGTGCGTGTGCTCCACACGACGGTACCGGGTGGTAAGCCGTCAATTCGAGCCTCCACGAACGGCCGGCCCAGGTAGCGGCATCGGGTCGAGGTCGCCGACGGCGTTCATGGGCGTGCTCGACCGGCCGGCCGGGCCATCGGCATGATCGGGGTGAGGGGGCGCTGCCGTTTCGGCGTCCCGCGTCCAATGGCCAGGAGATCCCCGCAGGATGACGCTGCATTCTTCCGGCGCCGCAGCCGAGCCGCCGTGCATGGGTGACCTTGCGGATTGCCGCTCCAGTCTCGATCTCGCCGCCGAGATCATCCGCCTGGGCGATCTGATCGGCGCCGGGGCGGCGACGTCGATGGACCGGTTGGCGTTCGGCGATCTCGGCCGTCAGTTCAGCGATATCCGGCATTCGCCGAAGGAATGGCGCAAACTTCGGACCGACGAGGAAGCCGTGTCGCTGTTCGGGCGTGCCGAACGGCTGCTGGCGCTCCACGATCCCGCCTCCCTCCCCCAGCGGCCCCTGCCGGACAAACTGTCCGAGAGCCGCTGGCGGACGGTGCCTGCGGTTGAGCCCTGGTTCGAGAGCCGTCGGTGGCTTCACGGCTCTGCTCGTTGTCTCTTCCTCGGTCCGGCCGGCAGCGGAAAGAGCACCTGCGCGCGCGCCCTGGCCCACCGCCATGGCCTGCCTGTGGTGGAACTGGGGCCGTCTCAGGTGCGGACGCTCCGCGACCAGGATCTCCGGACGTTCATCGACCGCGCCGAACGGATCGGCGCATTGCTTCTGGTGGAGGCGGCCGATTTTCTGCTGCTTCGGCCGGATTATCCGGCCGGCTACGGGGATCTGCTCAGATCCGCTGCTTTGACCAACGAGGTGGAGCGCTTTGCCGGACCCGTCATCATGACGGCCCGGAGACCGGAGAGCATCGACCCTGCGGCGATAGCGTCCCCGATCCATCGGGTTGCGTTCCACGCCTTGGCCCAACACCTCGTGGTGGTGCCCGGGCATGCCGATGGGGCACCGACGCACGGTCCCTGACGGACCATCGGCCACGCATGCTCCGACAGGCCGACGGTGCCTTCGGTGCCGCCGGCCTGCCTCCGCCTTCAATGCCCCCGCCTCCGGTGCCCGAAGGGTGCCGGAGGCGGGGATGGTTCCCCCGGCGCGGCGCTCGAAGGGTGCTGCAAGGGGGGTGGTGAATGCGTCTGCTGGTGCGCCGGCGTCGCACGCCCGTCCCGACGTTCATCCTTCCTGCCGGCACCCTCCCGGGCACCGGCAGCGCATGATCGGCGGCGCGCGTTCCTGTCGGCGATACCGGCCATGGCGACGCATGCCGCTCCTCAGTCGTTTCACGCACCGCCGTCACCCGTTGGGCGTCGGCGGCGCATGCCTTGCCTGCTTGGTGACAGCGGCCCGCACCGTTCCTGGGTGCCCAGAAGGTGCCCAGGAATGCCCGCAGGCGCCCGAAGGGTGCCGAGGGCGTCCGGATTTCCTATGGCGCGTCCTGCCGGTGTTCCGAAGGCCGCCGGCAGGACGCTGCGTTCGGTGCCGCAAGCATTTGGCGTTCCCTTTCAGCTTGCTGGCACCCTCCGGGCACCGGCAGCGCAGGTTTGAGGCCCAACCATAGCCGCAGTCGCCTCCGGTGCCCGAAGGGTGCCGGAGGCGGTGGTGCCCCAGGTCGGTGCCCGAAGGGTGCCGGCAGGGTGCCGACGTCGCTTTTCCGGTTGCCGCCCGTCGGGCCCCGGCAACGCGGAGTCGGCCTCTGATCATAAGCCACGTCACGGTCCTTGTCCGTCCATCCGCCGGCATTCGTTGAGGCCTCATGTATTCGCCATTCTCCCCCCCCAAAGAAACGGCCGAACCGCCGGGCCACTGTGAAACGGTCAGCATGATATGTCGATACATCGTGACGGAAGGATATGCGCCGTCATGTCATGATGATGATCGGCAGAGTAATAGAATACCTCATGTAATGTCCTGTCATGCCGCATGTGAATATCATCATTGAGCAAAGACAATGGCCGCTTATTTAAAATATAAGCGAATAATTTGTTTGGGGAGTGCGAAAAAAGTTCTTGCAATGGCGGGGGGCGCGGCGCATCGTTGATGTCAGACAGGCTGCCCGGCGTCGTGCAACAGGATGCACCGGGACAGCCAGCCGCCACTCATCCGCTCAAATTGAAAGGATTGACCATGAAGTCGATTGCCGTTCTGGCCGCCGTCGCCGCCATCACCTTCGCCGCCAACGCCGTTCAATCCGGCTACACCGATCTGCGCGTCCGGATCGCCGCCGCCGAGGCGAATTCGTCCGCCGGGTCCATCGCTCAGGATGGCGCCGCTCCCGTCCGCGTCCTGGCCAGCCTGCGGTGATTCAATGCCATGGCGTCGATCGAGAGGGGCTTGGCGGTGGCGCGTTCAGGTGCCACCGCTATGAGGTGCAGGGACCAAGTGGGGGACGTGGCGCGCGACTCCTGGTCGGAGCGGTCCCCCAGCGCCCACGCTCCCACGAGGGTTTCTAACCCTTCGATTGCGTTGATTCGGTTGCGCTGGTTCGAGTCTTTGAAATGTCCGGCCGATTCGAGGAAAAAGAGCATGATCAGTCGGCGAGCCCGCGATGGAAAACAATGCTTTTGCGCGAGCGGACGGCGTTGTCGAGTGGGGGACAGGCTGCGCTTTCCGCTTGAACTGGGAAACCGATCATGCGGATTCCAGACGGTGATGGCGGAATAGACTCTTACGCTTGCGCTGTGTGGGGACTCCAGTCCATAGTTGCATTCGGGTGATGACCGTCACCAGAAGCTGCAAGAGTTGGAGAACCCAAATGACTGTGTAGTCGCACTCTCCTCCGAGCAACCCATTCAGAAGCTATCGAGGGTTTTCCGGCAGTTCGGAAACTTCGTCGTTTCACGCGGTGCTGACATTCGCCCGCCACGGCTCTGCTCGTCGATCGCAAACTCCCCTTTGATTACGGTCGCGCCTCCAGCGCGTCTGCATGACGATTCATGCGCGCGTCTTCAGCAGGCCCGATCACGCCATCGGACAGGACATGCCAACGGCCAATCGAACGCGCACGAGAAACGACTAAGCCCAAGCCCCCCTTCCGGAGAGCCTGGGCTTGGACGAGCCGACATGAACACATGACCGGCAGCAGTGTCAGGTAATCAGCCCCTAGACACTGCACCAGCCATTTGTGCCCGTCAACTGGAATTTCACGGTTCCGGTAACGCTGCCTCTGTGCCCGAGCGCTCCACCGATCGCGGGACAAGGTCCCGCCACGGGAGAGATGTGCATGCCAGAATCCTCCTTCGTCCGAAAGCCCCCTCCCGGCCGGGCGCGCTTCGGTGCGGGCGACTACCGCGCCGCCGCCGCCGCCGCCTCGTTCGGCGGGCTTCCTGCTTCGCTGTCCCATCCAAAGCAATTGCTGGAACCGCTCCGCGCCGCGGGACGTCACCTGCCCTTCCCCCGCTGCGCTCTCGATACGCTGGCCTTCCTGCTCGACCACACCAGGCTCGAGGACTGGCGCCCTGGCGGCCGCCCCGTCGTCTGGCCGGGCAACGCGAGGATCGCCCAGGCCACCGGTCTGTCGATCGCCACGGTGAACCGACACCTTGCCTGGCTGCGCGCGGCCTCCGCGCTGAAGCTGGAGATCGGTCCCGGCAACCGGCGTCAGCCCGTTCGTGACAGTACGGGCCGGATCGTCGAGCTGTACGGGCTCGACCTGTCCCCCCTGGTCGATCTCCATCGGCGCATGGTCGAGGTCGCCCGGCACCAGGCCGAGCGCGGCCGGGCGCTGCGCAGCATCGTCGCCGGCATCCGTTGCCGGGCCGATCTGACCCACCAGCACGAGGATGCCGCATCCGCCGCCGGCGCCGGACCTGATGAGCCGGAGTGCTTCGAGCTGGCCGCCAACGCACGGCACGCGGACGCGCTGATCGCCGAGGCCAGGACGATCATGCGCCGCGATGCGAGGGTCGACGAGGAGGAGCAGTCCGAGCATCTTGGCCGCCTCGCGGCGATCGACACTGAAATCCGGATGGTCGAGACGAGGTCCAGAGCGCTTGCCGAAGCCATCGTTTCCAAGGCTTTGGACGAGAAAACAATATGCGCGCATCCCAGTAACGAGACACATAACACTACAAGCTTAGACCATCCGCAGGATGGTATTCTGTATGGCTATGCGGGTGATGTAGCGTCCAGGTCTGTGGTTAACTCCACCCGGGAGAAGGGGGGCGGGAACGACGGAGCGTCCCCGGACCTGTTCCCGTTCGTTCCGGAATCGCAGAAGCCGGCCATGCCTCCTCCACGCTGGAACGGACGCCTGCTCGCTTCCGTCAGCCCCACCTTCGCCAGCTTGTTCGCGCAGTATCGGACCGGGAAATCCGGGCCGGAATCCGCCGACCTGGACGATCTTCGGATCGTCGGGCGAATCGCCGCCCTGCGACTGGGGCTGTCGGACGTCTCGTGGAGCCGGGCGGTGGACCGGCACGGCGAAGTCCGGGCGGCGCTGTGCGCGCTGGTCGCCGGCGATCGTCCGGCGCATGAGATCCGAACATCGCGCGCGCAGATGCTCGCCGGCATGTACCTGAAACGGTCGGAAGACCTGAATCCGCTCGCCTCGTTGTTCGGCATGGCTGGTCGACGGTCGGCGGAACCGGCGGTCGACGCCGGACAGCGGCTCTTGTGTTAGGAGGCCGGGGATTGCGAACGCCCGGATGCCTTTCGCCTGGTGAGCCGGCGCAGCGGGCGGCGCACAGCGGTTTCGTGCAGGATGCCCGCCAGAAGGGCCAGCAGAATCGCGCAAGCGCCGAGGCTGCCGCCCCACAGCAGCCCGAATCCGGCGAGACACAATCCCGCCCGTTGGAGGACACGTCCTCGCCGGACCAGACGTTGGGAGAAACCGGATGACTTCGGCCCGGGCACCGGCGATGGAGTCGCACGCTCCACCGCATCATCGGCCGGGATGCCGTCGTCGACGGGGGCGTCGGAGCCCGACGCCATCGCCAGTCCGGAAGCGGCGACGACGGCAAGAATGGCCGGAATGATCATCCAGAATGCGATCCAGGATGGCTCCAGGACCCCGTTGAGCAGGATCAGGCCGGCGGCGAAGGCCAGCAGGGGCAGAATGAGGAAGGGAGCATTGGTCTTCCGCTCGGCCATCGTGCAGGTGCTCGACTTGTGGAAACGGTCGATCGTACCGTTCCTTGAACTTCGGTTTCGAGCCTGCGGAAAGGGACAGCGAATGCCGGAAAGCCGTCTTACGGTGGCAACGCTGCTGACCGGTGTGCTCTGGGTGCTGATGTGGAGCCGGCGGCGGCAGATCCGTAGGCAGGTCGTCGCGTGCATTCTCGCGGGCGCGACCCGTGACCTCGACGGTCTTCTGGCGGGGCAGCCCGGAGGCCCATCGGGAACACTGCCGGACGGTGGCCGGATCTCGTCTGCGGCATGGCGTTCGGCGGCCGCCGGAATTCCCCGCATCGTCAACCCGCCGATGCCGGACCGGCCGTCGCTGCAGGCCCTGGCGCTCCTCGCCGGCGATCGCGGCTGCCTGTTCGCTTTGGCGCGGCGCGGTTGGCGTCTCGATCCCGAGGGTGACCATTGCGTCCTTCGGGCCGCCTTCCATCTGCATGGCCCGGACGAGCTTCGGGCTCTCGCCCGGGCGTCCTGCGGTGTGGCTCCGTGACCGGAAGCTCGCGCCTGGTCGGCTGGCTCCTCTGGCTCGTGCTGACGGTATGGCCGTTCAAAACGGCGCTGTGGATCGGCTGCGGCTTCGACGTCCTGAACACCGGCCACTATGCCTATGTGTGGGCCGCCTTCCTCGCCGGCGCCCGTTTCCACACCCCGGCGCAGATCCTGTTCCTGCTGAGCTGGCCTGCCCTTCTGCTGTGGTGTTGGGCGACCCTTGTTGCTCTGCCCTTGCCGACCGTCTTCGCGCGTTTGCTGGATCACTGGCTCGACCGGCGGGTCCGGCGGCATCACGCCGACGAAGCTCCGACGCCGGCGGACGACGGCCTCCCCTCCCCCTTCGCCGGTCTCGGGACCGCCCTGCCCGCTCCGCCGCCGGTCCAGGCTGTCCGGAGCGAGGACAAGGTGATGCCGCCTCTGCCGCCGGCGCCGGCGATGGCGGTCGTCCCGGCCCATCCGGCGTCGCCCGGCGCTCCGCAGCGGTCCCCAGCGTCACCACGGCCACCGGCCCCGCCGCCCGCACCCGCGGACGAGTACCGGCCACCCGATCTTGACGCTCCCTTGTCGGTGGCCGAGCTGGCGGCGATCCTCGATCTGGTCCCGGACGAACGGCAACGTGACGAGCTGCGGGACGCCATCGCCCGGGTCGATCCCGAGCTACAGGCAACCATGACCGCCGTGGTCGCCGTATCGGCCGCCGCCCAGATGGAGCATGACCGGATCTGCGAGGCGCAGGGCAAGCGGCCAGCCTTGGCCACCGACGTTCCCTACGACGATCCGGAATGGATGGATCCCTTCCTGGAAGGGCTGCAGGCCTGCAACACCGCGGTGTGGGAACTCAACAGCTACGACGGATCGAACCGCGGCTTCGTCGCGCTCGGGGCATCGGGCATCGCCGTCATTCTGGCCTGGACGCGGCCTGGTCCGTGGATCGATCGCAGCGACCGGTGGACGGGAGCGGCGGACGTCGCATGCCTCTCGCCCGTCCTCGGAGTCGACATTTTGCTCAAGCAGCTTTTGAAGACGATCGACGGTTCGCCGGAGACCGCCAGCCGCCTCACCTCCTGCCAAGCCATCGTGCTGATGGCGGAAGGCACGATCGTGCCGGACGAGGAGACCGAGCGCCGCTGGGACAGCAAATCCGTGCAGGTCTGCACTCTGGCCGCCGGGGATCGCATGTCCCTCATGGCGGCGATCGGCCCGCATCAACGGCCGCCCGACGATCTCATCGCCGCGGCACTGGACCGGGCAGGGCTGAAGCGCCTATCGAACTGACGGTGGGGAGGTCAGCAGGCGGCGCGCCGGGCGTAGTTGACCGAGGCCTCGGCGCGCCTTGAGCTGGAGACTTCCGTTCATGTTTCCATGAAATCGGAGGTCCCCACCTATATAGACCGGGCACGGTCGTGCGTCAACGCGCCGTCGCGCGACAACACTCCAGGCGTCCCGGCTCGGAGCACGCCCTTCGATGCACCGATGAGCCCCGGCCGGGAGGTCGTCAGGGCTCCGCCGGTGCCGCCGAATTCGCCTCGCAGGTCCAGGCGGCGAGCAGCGCCGCGTCATTCAGCGCTGCCGCCGGAATGCTCCGGCGCCGGGTCCGGGCCAGGGTCCGGGCCGCGGCGAGCGCGTCGGCCGACGGGCGTCGCCGGCGCATCCGACTCCAGCTCCGTCCCTCGATGCGGAGCGTCTCCTGTCCGGGGATCTCGTCGATGAAGCGGCTCGGGGCCGTCGAGGTGTGGACGACCGTCAGGCGTTCGTGCGGACGGGTCATGCCGACATACATGCCGTTCCGTTCCTCCTCGATGCCGCGGCCGCCATCGTGCATTTCGGCGCGGACGGCGTGGGCCGACGGAAAGATGCCCTCGTCGACACCGAAGAGATAGGCCTCGTCGTCTTCGAGCCCCTTGGCAGCGTGCACGGTCATCAGCCGCACCGGCGCGTCATCGCGTTCGGCCTGGGCCGCCCGTTGCGCCCGCTCGTGCAGCGCGGCGGCACTGCCGACCTCCCTGGCCACCTGCAGCAGCTCCGCCACGTTGTCGAGGCGCTCGTCCGCGCGCGGATCGTCGGCGGCCCGCCAGTGTTCCTCGTAGCCGGCGGCGTCGAGAAGGCCTTGAAGGCGGTCGGCGAAGCCGCCGGAGGAGGCCGAGTCCCGCCACCCGGCCATGGCGTCGGCGAGGGCGCGGGCGCCGGACGCCTGGACGCCCCGCAGCATCCCGGCGTCGGCAAGGCGACGCCCAGCCTCCACCAGATCGCCGGCGCCGGCTGCGGCGCGGATGCGCTCCATGGCAACGTCGCCGAGTCCGCGGGGCGGAAAATTCGCGATGCGCTCCCAGGCGTCCGCGTCGGCGGGATTCACGGCGAGCGCCAGATAGGCGAGGGCGTCGCGGACCTCGAGACGGCCCCAGAACCCGACATCCCCGACGACGGTGTAGGGGAGGTCCGCATCGATCAAGGCCTCCTCGACGACCCGGCTCAGCCAGTTCGCCCGGTACAGCACCAGCGTTCCGGGTTCGTCGTCGCACTCGGCCTGCCTCAGGCGGATGTCGTCGGCAAGCCAGTCCGCGGCGTCCTCAAGGGACTCGGCGCCGACCACACGGACCGGGGGGCCGGCATCGCGGCGGGTGGGGTCCGGCCGCAAGGTCTTGGCGAAGCGGCGCTTGTTGTTGGCGATCACGGCGTTGGCGCAGGCGAGGATGACCGGTGTCGAGCGGTAGTTGATCTCCAGCCGCACCATGCGGCAGGGCGTCCATTGGTCGGGGAAGCCCAGGATGTTGCCGACGTCGGCCCCACGCCACGCGTACAGCGACTGGGAATCGTCGCCGACGGCGCAGACGTTGCGGTGATCCCGCCCGAGCAAGTGAACGAACAGCGCCTGCTGGACGTTGGTGTCCTGGTACTCGTCAATGTGGATGTACCGGAAGCGGCCCGCGACGTCGCGCCGGTAGCTTTCATCGCCCTCCAGCGCCTTGACCACCCACAGCAGCAGATCGCCGAAGTCCGCCAGATTGTCCTCGCGCAGGATCGCCTGGTACGCCGCGTACACCTGGGCGGCCGTGGCGACATCCTCCGGAACCTCATCTCCCCCATACTTCGTTCCGATCCATCCGGCGACGGACGCCTCGTCGGGCGTGATCCCTTCGTCCTTCATGGTGGCGATGACGGCCGCGGCGGCCTGCACGGCGTCGCGGTCGTCGTGACCCTCGACGCCGGCGTCTTCCATCGCGATGCGGACGGCCCTGCGCGACTGTGCGGCGTCGGCGATCTCGAAGCCTTTGGCGAGGCCGGCGAGCCAGGGGCGCTCGGCCAGCAGGCGGCGGGCGATGGAATGAAAGGTGCCGACCCAGATCTGGCTCGCGCGTTCCTCGCCGATCATTTCCGACAGCCGGTCCTTCATGACCTCCGCGGCGTCGTTGGTGAAGGTCAGCGCCAGGACCTGATAGGGGCGTGCGCGCCGCTGCGCGATCAGATGGGCGATGCGGGCGGTCAAGGTTTTCGTCTTGCCAGTGCCGGCTCCGGCGAGCACCAGCAAGGCGCCGTCCAGCGCCGTGGCCGCCTCGTGCTGCTGGTCGTTCAGACCGCTCAGGGGATCAGTGCGACGCCTCGTCCCACGATACCGGTCGAACATGCTGCCTTTCTCCCACCGTGTCTTCCACGGCGGAGGTCCCGCGTGGTCAGGGGGGATTTCAGCATGGAGGTCTGGGCGGTTTCGAGCACCCACACGTCTTGGGCCTGGTTGCGACATCGCAACTGTGTCCGGGCGCGTCGCATTGGCGTTAAGCATCTGGTGTGTTCGAGGATGCACTCGGCTGCGACATCGCAACTGTGTCTGATTGCGCCGCATCAGCAATCGGCGCTGTCCGTCTCAGACGCCATCGCTCCATAGGATGTTGACGATGATGTAGACATTTCTCGCTGAGAATACCCTTTTTGTTGACAGTATTCCGTCTCCCTGCCACGCTGAAGCTCAGCAGCAACCGTGGGCCAGGGGAACGCCGTCATGACGACAGCCGGAGAATCCCTCAAACATCATCGTGAGGCTCGGGGCCTTACACAGGCACAGTTCGCGGAGCATCTCAATGCCGCGCTTCACCGCAGCTACGACCGGCAACGGATCAGCCGGTGGGAAGGCGGTCGCGAACCGGTGCCGAAAATCGTCTCCACGTTCCTGTCCAGCGGTGCGACGGAACTGGCGACGAGCGGGCAGGGGGCAACCGTCCTCGCCGTCGCGAACCAGAAGGGGGGAGTCGGCAAGACGACGACCGCCGTCAACGTCTCATGGCTTCTCGCAAACGAGGGATATCGGGTCCTGCTCATCGACGCCGATCCCCAGGGCAACGCGACGGTCCATCTCGGCATCGACGGCATGAAGCAGGAGAAGGCCGGTACCACGCTCTACCAAGTGCTGCGCCTCGAGAAGAACGTCGAGGACGTCGCACAGACCGTCGGCGAACTGCCTCTGCATGTGGTGCCGGCGACGATCACGCTCGGCGAGGCGGAGATCGAACTGCTGACCGTACCGTACGGCACGATGCGCTTGAAGGCATCGCTCAACAAGGAGCATCCCGACGTCAACGTCAGCGCGCGATACGATTTCATCGTCATCGACTGCCCGCCCAATCGGGGGCCGTTGACGATCGCGGCCCTCACGGCCGCCCAATATGTCATCATCCCCTGCCAGACCGAAATGCTGGCGCTGGTGGGCGTGCCGCAACTGCTCACCACCATCACCCAAGTGCGTCGTAGCGTGAACCCGCACCTGACCGTTTTCGGCGTCTTGCCCACCATGCATTCACAAACGCTGCAGGATTCGGAGAGCCTGCGCCTACTGCGCGAGCAGTTCGGCGAGCACACCCGGATCTTCTCGCCGATTTCGCGCTCCACGGTCTTTGCCCGAGCGGTGTTCGAAGGCAGGTCGGCCTTCGAGCATGAACCCAAGATCGTCGGCGGCGACGGATACCGTGAAATCGTCGGCAGCTTGATTGAACTTCGTCAACCGCCGGCCATCGGAGGCGCCCATGCCGCCGCGTAAACAGTTCGGCGCGCCGAACGCCGCACTCTTCCGGAGCGCTGCCGGAGCGGTCCCAAACGTCGCGGCCCTGTTCGGCCAGCCGTCGGATTTTCCCGAAGTTCGGGAACTGCCTCTGGAGCAGGTGCATCCGAACCCTGATCAGCCGCGCAAGCAGTTCGACGAAGAAGGCCTTCGGCTGCTTGCGGACAGCATCGGCGCCAAGGGACAACTGCAACCCATATTGGTCCGGGAAGGAGAGGGGGCGGAACAATACATCATTGTGGCGGGTGAGCGCCGTTGGAGGGCCTGCCGGCTCGCCGGAAGGGCGTCGATCTACGCGGTGATCACGAAAGGCGATCCGGATGAGATCGCGCTGATCGAGAACACCCAACGTCAGGATCTCGATCCCTTCGAGCTGGCGGACGGAATAGCGAAACTGCTGGGCAAGGACGGCGCCACGCAAGCCGACGTCGCAAGGCTGATCGGACGCTCGAAGGCCGAGGTCAGCCGTCTGATGGCGGTGCACGCTTTGCCGACGGAGATCCGCAACGGTTTCACGCAAAGCGGTCGAACCATTTCACGGTCGGTCCTGTTCGAAATCGCGGACGCTCCGACGGAGCAGCAGCTGGCGTTGTGGCAGCGTGCCCAAGAAGGCGCCACCGTGCGCGAACTGCGGGCAGCCAAGCTGGAACTCGAGGCTGCCGCGACATCTCATGACAAAGGCGGCGAGGGCAAACCCCCTGCCGATGCGCAGGCCGGTGGAAACGACCGACCGAAGCCCGCTTCACCGTCCGTCACGCGCAACGCGGATGCCGGAGGATCGTCCGTGCGGCGTTTCTCGCAGGTGGTCGGTCGGTTCGAGCAGCAGGTCGAGCGTTTCCGAGAGGTGCCTTTGGACGATGAGCATATGGAACGCCTGCGGCGCCTGCACCGGCTGATCGGGGAGGTGCTGGAGCGTTGATGGCCAAAGCGGAGTTGCGACGTCGCAATGTGCCACGTCCTGCAGAATGCTTGGTCGTGGGACGTTGTTGGGACCGGGGCTTCTGAGCTTGCGGGGTTAGGCATGGCTGGTGGATCGCGAGATCCGTGGACCCCGCGGGTTTTCCTGTGCAGCAGCAAGGGTCGGCGCGGCTTTGTGCGTTGTCGTCTTGAAGGGCGGGAGGTGTCGCCACGCGCCGGACGACCGCTTGCCTTCGCATGCATGAGCCTACAAGGGCGTGCTGTTGCGGCGCCTGCCGTCGAGCATAAGCCGGAACTTTTGCTCGACGGTATCCGTCAAGGATGCTCCGCCGACGCCGGTCGGGCCGTACGCCGACGTGCGACCGGAACGAGGGCAACCAGCATCGCCCCAAGAAGCACCCATTGTTCCGGTGCGCCCATGCTGTGCAGGGTCGCCCAACTGGCGAGGCACCACGCCATCGGCACCGCGAGCAGCAACCACGACCATCGTCCATCCGCCATCATGACCAGCCCGATGGTCGCGATCGCAGTCGGGTCCGGTGTGATGCCGAAGACCTCGGCTTCGCGCAGGGACCGTCCGCTGAGGAACGCCGCAAGCGGGTGCAGGGCGAGCGCATAGAAGAACAGCGCAAGCCCCACGGGCGCCCGACCGGCCCATGAGAGCGACCAGCGGAGCCGGCTCCCGATCAGGGCCATCAGGACAGCCTGAAGCGCGAACAGCGGCGCCACATAGGATGCGGCCCAGTTGATGGTGGCGTAGCGTTCCCATAGGAAGCCCCAGGCCACCCACACCCACAGGACGGTCAGGGTTCCTGCGATCACCCGATGCGACCAGGGGCGAGGCCGGATGAGCCACAGAAGAATGGCGGCGCCGAGCAGCAGCAGCAGGACATGCGCCGGCCAGAGCGCCTCGTTGTGCCGTTCGATCAGCCGCCAGTAGGTGCGCGGGCTGAAGAGCAAAAAGTCTTCGGCCGAATAGGTCCACCATTCCGGCATCAGAGGGCCCTTACATGATCGGCCATGCGCCGTCGCATCGCGGTATCGGGCATCGGCCCGGTCATCGCGGCCATGTTCTCGCGCACATGCGCGACCTGGCTGGTCGCCGGGATGGCCACGGTCACGGCGGGATGGGAAATGATGAACTTCAGGACGAACTGCGCCCAGCTGGAAGCTCCGATGTCGGCGGCCCAGGAGGGCAGGGGATGGCCCGACAGCCGGCGGAGCAGCACGCCCTGCTGAAACGGACGGTTGACGATGACGCCCATCCCGCGGTCCGCCGCCAATGGCAGGATGCGCTCCTCCACTTCGCGGTCTACGATGTTGTAGGTAAGCTGCACGAAATCGAGAGGCTGCCTCCGCATGATCTCTTCGAACAGGTCGTGGCGCCGCCCTTCCGATGTCGTGATGCCGACGTAGCGGAGCTGACCTGCTGCCTTCATGAGGAACAGCGTCTTGAGGTGCTCCTCCCAGGACAGCAGGTTGTGCACCTGAAGCAGGTCGAAGCGCGGCACACCCCACAGGCGGCGCGACTCCTCGATCTGCGACGGCCCGCGCGTGCCCGAGGAAATCCAGACCTTGTCCGCGGCGAACAGGGATGTGGAGTGCCCCAGCGTCCGGAGGCCATCCCCGATCACCGCCTGGGAGGACCCATACATGGGCGAGGAGTCGATCATCCGGCCCCCCATCTCGAAGAAGGCCTGCATGACCGCCGCGCATTCCGCGCGCAGTTCGGAATCGTTGCCGACGTTGAACGTGATCCAGGTGCCCAGGCCCACAGGAGGAATGGCCTCTCCCGTGGATGGAATGCGTCGAACCGGTGTTTCTGCGCTCTGTGCCAGGATGCGCCGCGGCGTCATCAGGGCGGCCCCGGCCATAACACCATACAGAACGGCGCGTCGTGTCGCTCTCATGTTTCCTTCCTTTTGTCTCCGTGTCGCTGCGCTCCCCGACGGATGCGACTCCTATATGCGGTGAAATGCGTCGGCGTGATCGAAGAACCTTCAGAACAGGCATGGTGCGGAGAACCATGCCATCGGTGAGATCTGCCCTCCCTTCCCCGGCAGCAACCTGACAACATCGGGGAAGTGCTGACTCCTTTTCTGATTTTCGCACTCCATCCACTCTATCCCTGTTCTGATAAGTTATTGATTCCGATCGATTTTGTTCAAAGATGATACTAAATAGAGCGTTTGCTGCCGTCTGTCATGGCTTGCTGCTACAGCTTAGAGGCCGGATTTTCGCAGCCTCCGCCCAGGTGTCGTTTGTCGTTGTCGGGTGGATCAGTTTAGAAGCCGGCTTTCCGCGGCTTCCGTCCCGGATCGGCCAGCGTTTTGCAGACCGGTTCCGTTTAGAAGAGAGGGGATCGGTTTAGAACCGAGCCATTTCGCTGCGTTCCGCGGCTTCTGCTCGGCGCAATCAACGCTCAAAACGTTGGTGCTCACGATGCATTGACCCGCCCTGCCGGCGATCCCTGGCTTCTTGTCGCGCAGCAGGGTCCGGAGAGCCGGGTCCGCGGTTTGGGGCTGTCACCCACTTCGGACTATGCCTCCATGTTCATCCGGGTGGATAAGGCCAACTGACATTCTGTACAAAGGGGGCTGGCGGGCGTTTCCCCGCCTGAACCGCCCAGGAGGCCCCATGGCCCTCGTCGCCTATGCCCGCGTCTCCACCGAGGAGCAGTCCACGGACTCGCAGCTCCTCGCCCTCAAGCAGGCCGGCTGCTCGGTCATCTTCGAGGAGCACGCGTCAGGCGGTGACCGCGACCGCCCAGTGCTGGCCAAGGCGCTCGCCAGCCTGAAGCGGGGCGACACGCTGGTGGTGGCGCGCATCGACCGGCTGGCGCGCTCGCTGTTCCACCTGCTGGAGGTGATCGACGGCCTGGGGCAGCGCGGGATCGCCTTCAAGTCGCTGGGCGACCCGATCGACACCACCAGCCCGCAGGGGCGCTTTGCCCTGCAGGTTCTCGGTGCCGCGGCCGAGCTGGAACGGGCGCTGATCCGCGAGCGCTCGATCGCCGGGCTCAAGGCCGCGGTGGCCAAGGGCAAGGAACCCGGCAATCCCGGCCTGCGCCGACGGGACCCTGCGGCGCTGGAAAAGGCACGGCAGGGCCGCGAAACCGCCCGCGACGAGCTGGTCGTCGCGCACGCCCAGGAGTTCCTGCCAACCGTCGAGGCGCTGCGCCCAACGGTACCGTGGGATCAGGTCGTGCGGACGTTGAAGGGGCAGGGGCGGACCCGACCGTGGGATCGCAAGCCATGGACGCCCAACAGCCTGATCCGCGCCGTGCGCCGGTTGGCCGCGGTGGGACTGGTTCGTCAGGATGTTCTCGATCCGGCGCCCAAGCGGGTCGACAGCAACGACCTCGTGCTGATGGTGGCGGGGCTGGTGAGGGCCGAACCCGGCATCACGCTCGACGGCATCGCGCTCCGTCTGCGGGGCATGGGGCAGCGCACGCCACGTGGCGGCCTGCGCTGGAGCCGGTCGTCGGTGAAAAACCTGCTGGACCGGGCCAAGGAGCAAGGGCTGGTACGAGACGCGGGGGCCGCGTAGCGGCTGGCCTTCAAGTCGCTCGGCGATCCCATCGACACCGGCAGCCCGCAAGGCAAGTTCACCCTGCAGATCCTCGGGGCGGTCGCCGAATTCGAACGCTCCCTGATCCGCGAGCGCACCAAGGCCGGCGTGCGGGCGGCCCAGGCGGTTGGCAAGCAGCCGGGCAACCCGGGCCTGGTCGCCAAAGACCCGCTCACCCGCCGGCGGGTCGCCCGGGCGCGGGACGACCGCCGGAGCGAGCGGGTGGCCGCTGGCGCCGGCGAGTTCCTTCCCGTCGTGCGCCGCCTGCGGCCGGCCCAACCCTGGGACCGTGTCGTCGACGTCCTCAACACCGCCGTGAAGAAGCGCCCCGGCGACAATCCGGCGCCCTGGACGCGCGACGCGCTGATCCGCGCCGTCCGCCTGGTCGCCGACGGCCTGGCCGAACCCGATCTGCTCAAGGCCGCACCACGCCGCGCCAAAAAGGCAATCGCCCAGGACAAGCGCTTGGTGGAGCTGGTCGCGACCATCCACAACGCCGCCGCCGGCGAGAAGCCAAGCCGGGCCATCTTCCGCACGCCCGCCTGGCCCTGGAGGGCGGCACGCCGAGCGACGAGCTCCTCGTTAGTGTCGCCGCCATGGCGGATCGGAAGTTCTGGCACCGGGTGAGTGGACCGGGATCGGCCGGTTGACGCGGTTGTCCGTTGACATAGCGTGAGCGGGACGGTACGAGCGCCGCCCCACGTTCCATGACCGCGCCATGCCCAAGATTCTCGACTTCGCTGCCGCTCGCGATACGCTTATCGGCCGCCGCGCGGAGTGCTTGCCGCCGTCCAGCCTTTGGCAGGGCCGGATCATCTCTCTGCCGGATGGGGTGAGCGACAAGCCCATGCCGCAAGATGACGCCGCACAAGCGGTGGCGGCCTTCCGCGACGGGTTTCTCGAGGCGACCAAGAGCGCAGAGTGCGCCGTTGACGGCTTTCTCCTTGACGCTCGGGAATGCTTGCGGTGGGACATGCTGCTGGCCCCCCTGGCCGTGGCCGCGTGCGGCATCGTCCGCGACATTCCCGGCATGGCAGACTTGGCGGTCGAGGTGTTCCCCGCACCGGACGCCTTGACCGGGTGGGGCGTGCGCGGCCTTCGCGGTCCCCGCTCAATGCTCCATGCGGCGGCGTTCGCGGTGGCCGCCGCAAGCCGTCTTCCCGGACACGCCGAAGTGTTCCTGGACCGTGCGGCCGAGACGTTTGGAGTGGTGCTGAAAGCGCACGGACTGCCATCCGAAGCGCTGGTGGATCTGGGTGGCAGGCTGCTGACGTGGCCGCCGCGTCCAAAGCCCGTCCCGAGGTGACGTCGGGTTGTCGCCATCTGCCGTTCCAAGCGAGAGGTCGTACTCAGTCCCGGTTGAGGCGGTCGATCTCGTCCTTCAACGCCAGCTTTTCAGCCTTCAGCCGTTTTACGGCGGGGTCGTCGGTCCGCGTCGCGGCTTCCCGCGCCGCGATCGCGTGGTCGAGCGCCACGTGGCGCTGGCGCAGAGTTTCGATGCGGGCGTCTGGACAGCGTGAGTGTGAGGGCTGCATGCGCTCCTCCACAGTGTGGTTATCACTCCAGCAACCGCGGCGGACGGGACGTGTCCCGCGGCGCGGATGGAATACACCGTTGGCTCCCCTAATCCTGACACTGGCCCCTTTCCAGAGTGGCGATGAAGCCGGAGAGCGCCTGAAAGTGTGCACCGCCCACTCCTATGGAACGGGGCGGCAGCTGGAATGACGTTTCAGCAACTCGAGGCGTCATCGCCGTGGCCGACTGAGTTCGGTGAGCGTAATCGGCAACGCCCTGCGGCTTCGCACTACCTGGCGATGGCCCGCTTCGCCCCTTTTCGGTTGTACCACTTGGATTGCGAGGGCTAAGCTCGGGATCCCCCAGGCGCATGCACGCCCCCTTTGCCTGACGCGCCCATACGAGCTTCCACGCT
Source organism: Azospirillum baldaniorum (assembly GCF_003119195.2). Lineage (NCBI taxonomy): Bacteria > Pseudomonadati > Pseudomonadota > Alphaproteobacteria > Rhodospirillales > Azospirillaceae > Azospirillum > Azospirillum baldaniorum. The sequence continues at coordinate 99,584 of NZ_CP022261.1, forward strand.
GCCATCATGAACAAGGGCGTCGCTCTTTCAAGACTTGCTGGGTCCTTCCTCGCCCTCGGCGGCACGTGCGTCTTGTGGCCACGCTCACAAGCATACAGTAAAAATTCACATAAATCTGGACAGTTCAAGAAAGCAGTAAAGCCGTGAATCCCATAAAAACTGGTCTGTTGGCGAAATCAATTCCGTACATACGGGGCGGCGCTGGAACGAAGCATGCCGTCGTCTTCTTCGGCGGAAACGCTCTTTTCAAGCGCCTCGACAAATCATCCAACCCGAGCCGCTACGCCAACCAGATCGCCAATCTTCTGCCCGGTGATTATCGGTTCACCATACTCGGCTACGAGGAGAGCCCGCCTGAGGACTACACGCTTGACACCATAGTCCGGGACCTTGCCCAAGTGGTCCGGGCCGAGTTGGGCAAGCCCGACCTGGTGGTCGGCGTGTCGTTCGGCGGATTCGTGGCCCAACGCTTTGCTGCCGAACACGCAGATCTGGTCGACCGGCTTGTCATTCTGATCAGCGGGCACCGTTTCTCCGACGCCGGGTGGCAGGTCATGGAGCGTCAGTTCGAGGCGCTCTCGACGGGCGACTTCTACACGCTGGTGAAGGACAACGCTCTCCTGTTCCGTCGTCCCTGGTACAACTGGCTCGTGCGCCTCAAGCTGTGGAAGGATCGGGACCGGCTCCCCTCGGAATTCAAGGAACCCGGGCAGATACTGCGCGCGTACCGCAGCATCTTCTCCGATGATTTCACGCGGAATCCCGGATTCGCCAAGCGGATCATGGCGCCGACTCTCGTGATTGGTGGGACCTCGGACCAATATTTCGACGTCCGTGTTTTCGAAGAGACCGCAGGGATGATTCAGAATGCGCGGCTCAAGCTCTACCCGGACGAAACCCACATGCTGCCCATCGAACGGAGCCGTGACGTGGCTACGGACTTGGCCGCGTTCATCGCGGACTCGCCACCGCGCGGCGACACGGCCGCCCCTCAGGAAGCAGCGATGAGGCGCTGACCGATACCCATGGGTCAACTTGCACGGGCCCCCGGTCCTCGGCCATCCAGCCCGCCGGTTGCTACCTGATCTCTTCCAGCACGTGCCTGGGCCGTCCACGTAACGGTCGGCAGGAGCAGGGCCCGTGTCCGGTCGAAGGGTGGCAGAGAGGTCGCCGACGGCTTGGCGCAACCTGAGTTGCTGAAGGCGGCGCCGCGCCGCTCCAAGAAGGCGGTGGCACAGGCCAAACGACTGCTGGAACTGGTCGCCACCATTCACAACGCCGCCGAAGCCGGGCGAAAGCCGACACTGGCCCGCATCGGCCGGCAGTTGGAGCGTCAGGGTGTGCGCACCGCAACCGGGGCCAAGACCTGGGCACCGTCAAGCGTCAAGTCCCTGCTCGACCGCGCGCGTGAGCAAGGCTTGCTGGACGGACTGCCCAGCTCAGCGATGGAATAGCCCCACACACCGGAGAGCACCCTTGAGCGAGACAGCATCATGACACCCACCCAGTGCAAAGCCGCTCGCCGGAGGCTCGCCTGGTCCATTGAGGAGTTGGCGCATCGAGCCATGCGCAGCCATACCGTTGTCGGTGAATTCGAACGCGGCAAGAAGCCCGGCAGTGCGGCGGTCCTTGCCTCCCTCTGCCGCGCCTTTGCCGAGGCCGGCGTGGATGCCGAAGCAATGCTGAAGGTGCGCACCGCCGTGATGAACGGCATACTCGCCGCGGACCACACCGCCGCCGAGCCATTCGCCCGCCGACCGTTCCGGCGGGCGGCTTGATGGCTCCCCAGGTTTGAGACGGTCTCATCACCGTTCGCGGAACGCACGGTTGAACTGGTCTGTAACGGGTTTGACGAGATAGGACATGGCGGTGCGCTCGCCGGTCGCCACGAACACGTCGACTGGCATGCCGGGCAGCAGTTGGACGGGTCCGAGCTTGCGGAGTTCGTCAGCGCCGATCTCCACATCGGCGAGATAGTGGATGTCCCCAGTGCCGGGGTCGCGTGTGGTCGCGGGGGAGACGTGGACGACCGTGCCCATCAGTTCGGGTGTCGTCCGCTGGTTGAAGGACGTGAAGCGCAGCCGGGCGGTCTGGCCCGCTGAAACCTGATCGATGGCCGTCGGCACCAGCTTGGTCTCCACCTTGAGTTTCGCGTTTTCCGGAACGATGGTGACCAGCACCTCCGCGGGGGTGATCACGCCACCGACGGTGTGAGTGTTCAGTTCGTTGACCGTACCGGAGATGGGCGCGCGGATGTCGGTGCGCGCCAAGCGGTCCTCGATGGCGATCCGCCGGTCGTCGCGTTCCGAAAACTCCGTCTCGACGAGGCTCAACTCGCGCTGCGCCTCGGTGCGGGCGTTCTCGTCGATGGCCAGGATCTGGAGCCGGATTTCCCCGATGCGGGTCTTCGCCCTCGCCATGGCGGCGTTGATCTCGCCGCGCTCCCCGATGAGGCGTGCGCGCTCGCGGTCCACGGAATAGACGCGGGAGCCCTCGATCAGCCCCTTCGCCAGGAGTGTCTTCAACTTCTGGATTTCCGCCTCGACGAGGGCGATCTCATCCTCCTTGGCCATCCGCTGGGCGTCCAGGCCACGGATTTCCTCCCCAATCTGGACGATGCCCAGTTCAAGCTGCTCCTTCTGGCTGTCGCGGCTGCGCTGGTTGCCGGCAAACAGCCGGGTCTCGCCCTGCAGGACCGTGGCGACGGCGGGATCGGCTGGGTTCAGACGGGGTGGAAACGCGATGGCCGAAAGTCCGTCCCGCGTCGCCAGAAGACGAGCGCGCCGCGCCGCCAACTCAACCATCTGCGACCGGACGATGGAGAGTTCGGCCTTGGTCTGTGCGTCCTCCAGCCGCAAGATGACCTGACCGGCGCGGACGACATCCCCCTCCCGGACGGCGATCTCGCTGACGATGCCGCCGTCGCGGTGCTGGACGGCCTTCAGCTTCTGATCCACCGCCACGGTGCCCTGCGCGATCACAGCCCCGGTCAGTGTGGCGGTCGCGGCCCAGCCGCCGACTCCGGCGAGCAGGATGCCGGCGAAGACGGTGCCGGCCAGAATCCGCGGTCCGATCCGAAAGCTCATGTCATGGTTCCGGCCCGGCGATCCCGCGCCGTGCGACGGGTGACGAACGTTCATGTCCAGTCCCTCCAAGTCCATTCCTTCAAAGCCCAATTTGCTACGATCCCTGCCCGAACGCCGCCGTCAGGTGGTTTCGGTCATGGTCAGCGCGTGGAAGCCTTGTAGCGCGACGAGCGTGTCCACGTTGCGGTCTCCGTCGCTGTCGATCTCGATGACGGTGCGCTCCATCGCCTCGACCCATTCATGCCGGAAGCGGATGGCCGGGCCGTCATCGGTGCCGTCGCCATAAACATCCTTGAAACGGTCGTCAGGGCCGTCGCCCACCGCCGCAAAGAGATCGTATTTCGACACCCGGATGCGGTCGCCGACGTGGAAGTCGAGGATCTCATGGGTCACCGGCTGCGCCGCGGGCTCGAACACGAACAGGTTCCGCCCGCCGCCGCCGGCCAGCACGGCGGCGTTTCCGCCGACGATGAAATGGTCGTCGCCCTGACCGCCGATCACGGTTTCGAAGCCGGTGAAGCGGTCCTCCCCAATGGCGACGCCCTGGGCGGTGCCGTTGGCGAGGTCCAGCCGAAGCGCTCCGGTGGAGGCGGAGTAATCGAGCGTGTCGTGCCCTTCGCCGCCGTCATAGGTGTCGTTCGCGCGGTCGGAGGCGGCCATCACGCGGTCGTCGCCGTTCCCGCCATGCACCACGTCCGCGCCTTCGCCGTCCATGAGCAGATCGTCGCCGTCTCCCCCGTCGAGCGTGTCGTCGCCGGCGCCGCCGTGCAGAACGTCGTTGCCCATGCCGCCGAACAGTCGATCCTTGCCGTCGCCGCCGGACAGGTGGTCGTCGCCGTTCCCGCCGAACAGCATATCGTCGCCGTCGCCGCCGGACAGGGTGTCCCGGCCCTCTCCCGCGACGATGTGGTCGTCGCCTCGGCCTCCGGCGATCAGGTCGTCGCCGGACCTCCCGTCGATCAGGTCGTCCCCGTCCCCTCCGTCGATGTCGTCCGCGCACAGGCCGCCGAGCAGCGTGTCGTTACCGCCGCTTCCGGTCACAGGGGACTGGGCGAGCACCGAGATGTAGGCGACCTGCTGGATGGAGACCGCGCCATCGGTGATCTCATAGGTGATGGTGACGCGGCCGATGGCGTTGGGATCGCCTTGAAAGATCCAACCGCCCGGCGTCGCTGTCAGCGTTCCCGCCGAGACGGACAGCCCCCGGACCGACAAGCTGTCGCCATCCGGGTCTACGGCGTTGCGCAACAGGTCGGCGAGGCCGATGGTCAGGCTGGCGCAGTCGGTGACGTCCCTCAGGTGGACCGGCCCGCTCACCCGCGGGGCGCGGTTGACGGGGGCGTTTTCCTCTTCCGCGTCACCGCCGCCCGCGCCGTCGCCCGACTCCTCGCCTTCGACGTCCGTGGCGGGCGGGGGGCGGTCGGTGCCGGGGGGAGGCGGGGCGTCCTCGGTCTTCCGATCGCCGCCATCGGGAACGACGGTGGGGCCATCAATGGGGCCGCCGTCGGGACCCTGGTCGGGCGAGGCGGCGGGCGGCGGGCCATCCGCCGGGCCGGCGGACGCGGCGTTGCCGTTCGTCGCGCGGTCCGCCAGAGGCAGCGGCGACACCGGCCTCCACTCGGCCAGGACGGTCGGAGGCCGGAGGCCGAAGTCCGGAGTATCGACGAGGCGGAACGGGAAGACGGGCACGGTGTCGGCCGGCGCGCTGGCGGTGCTCCCACCCGTCGCGCCGTCGGAAGGCGGGGAAGGCGGGGCGTCTGGCTGCTCGTTCTTGGACGGATCTGGCTTGCCGGGTGGCACGGGAGTGGTCGGGGCCGGCGCGGTGCCGCCGTCCGCTTGGCTTGCCGTCCCCTGCGCCGCCGCCATGCCCTCCTGGGAATGCGCCTCTCCGGAAAGGAAGGATTTCAGGTACAGCGCCAGCCCGGCCAGGAACAGGCCCAGCGTGATGGGGACCGAGGAGTGCCGGCCAGCGTCCTTAAAAACGTAGCGGGCGGCGAGTTCGGTCTCCGGCGCCACCGCCTTGGTGCCCTTGACGCCGATCATGCCGAGGCCCGCACGGCTGCGTGCGCCTCCCCACCGGATGCTGGGTCCGCTGCAGCAGTCTTGGGCCGCAGGATGTCCTCCTTGGGCCCGAAGGTGGTCATGCGGCCGTTCTGGACCACCGCGACCAGATCGACGGCGGCCAGGGCGCTCGGTCGGTGGGCGATCACGATGACGATCCCGCCGCGGCTCCGCACGTCGCGGATCGCTGCCGTCAGGGCCGCCTCGCCCTCGCCGTCCAGGTTCGAGTTTGGCTCGTCCAGGACGACGACAAAGGGATTGCCGTAGAGCGCCCGGGCCAGCCCGACGCGCTGCCGCTGCCCACCCGCCAGCGCCGTCCCCTGTGGGCCGAGTTCAGTGTGGTAGCCATCCGGCAGGCGCAAGATCATCTCATGCACGCCCGCCGCCTGGGCCGCCGCCACGATGTTGCGGGGGTCGGGTTCCTCCTCCAGCCGGGCGATGTTGTCCTCGATGGTGGTGTCCATCAGCGCCACCTCCTGCGGCAGATAGCCGATGCTGCGGCCGAGGGCCCCCTCGTCCCACTGGGCGAGGTCGGCGTCGTCCAGCCGAACGCTGCCGCGCAACACAGGCCAGATTCCGGTCAGGGCGCGGACCAGCGTGGTCTTGCCGCCGCCGCTGGGGCCGATGATCCCGACCGCTTGCCCGGCGCGAACCTCGAAGCTGACGTCGCTCAGCAGCACCCGGCCCGAGCCGGGGGCGGCCACGGTGATGTTCTCCACCTTCAGCGTGGCGCGCGGCGGCGGCAGTTCCATCGGCTCGGCCGCCTCGGCCAGGGCGACGGCGGTCTCCTTCAGTCGATGGTAGGCCGCGCGGGCGGCAACCACGCCTTTCCAGTTGCCGATGGCGAGGTCGATCGGGGCGAGCGCCCGCGCGGAGGCGACCGACGCCGCCATGATGGCGCCCGCCGACAGGTCCCCCTGGATCGCCAGAAACGCGCCGAGCCCGAGCACCGCCGATTGCAGGATCATGCGCAGCACCCGCGACACCGCGCCGAAGGTGCCGCCGATGTCGCTGGTCCGGGTTTGCAGCGCCAGATGCGCGTCGTTAGCCCGGTTGAAGCGCGCCACGGCCCGCCCGGCGAAGCCCATGGCCTTCAGGATGTCGGCGTTGCGGGCGTTCGAGTCGGCGATGGCGTTGCGGGTGATCACCGCCTGGTGGGTGGCGCCGCTCAGCCGGCGGGTCATCAGCTCGGTCACGATGGTCAGAAGCGTCAGGACGAAGGCGCCGCCGAAGGTCAGCGCGCCGAGAAGGGGATGCAGGAGGTAGACGAAGACGAGGAACAGTGGCATCCACGGCAGGTCGAACAGGGCGACCGGTCCCTGGCCGCCCAGGAAGCCGCGCAGCGTGTCTACATCGCGTCCCCGTTCCAGCGCTTCCGCGGTCGAGAAGCCGTAGCGCGGCATATCGACGGCGACCTGATGGGCCATCGGGGCGATCTTCCGGTCCAGACGCGCGCCCACCCGCACCAGGATCTGCGAGCGGATCACGTCGAACAGCCCCTGAAAGGCGTACAGGCCGATGGCGAGGACCGACATCGCCACCAGCGTCGGCACGCTGCCGCTGGTCAGCGCCCGGTCGTAGATCTGCATCATGTAGAAGGCGCCCGTCAGGGCCAGGAGGTTGATAATCCCCGACATCCCGAACAGGAAGAAGACGATGCCGCGGAAATCGTGGAGCAGCCTTTCGGCGTCTCGGCGCTTCGACGCCTTGCGTGACGACGTGGAACTCATGACGCACCCTATTGGCGGACGGGAAGGACGGCGGGGAGCGGCTCCCGCGGGCCGGGTTGGGGCCCGCCCGCGGGAGCCGCAGCGCGCTAGAGGACAAAGTCGCCGGCGGTCAACTCGTGCGACCCCTTGACGCTGACCTTGAAGTCGGCCTCGTCGGTCCCGGTCGTGTTGCCCTGGACGACGGTGTAGTCACCGTCCTCGCGGGTTTCGTGGGTGACCAGGAGCTGGCCCTTTCCGGTGAAGGCGCCGGACACCAGCGTGAAGCTCTGCTGGCCAGCCGCGCAGCCGTTGGCGTCCATGGCGCTGACGTCGATCCGGTCGCCGGGCTGGAAGCCCAGGATGGTGTCGCCGTCAGCGTCCGCTGCCGACAGGAAGCGGAAGCTGTCGTTGCCGGCCCCGCCGTCCATCACGTTGACCGCACCGCTCGCCGTGATGACGTCGTTGCCCGACCCCGTCACGATGTTCTCAATGCCCCACAGGATGTCGCTGCCGGTCTGGGCGCTGTGAACGCTGCCGCGTCCCATCAGGCCGGTGCCGAGGTCGGCGGTGATGTTGGCGGTGATCGCCGACAGGTCGATCGTGTCGCGCCCGCCGCCGCCGACCATGTCGTCGCCATAGTAGACGTCGTTGCCGTCCCCGGCCTCCGCCACGATCACGTCGTCGCCGTCGCCGCCGAACACCGTGTCGTTGCCGGTCCCGCCGTTGATGAAGTCGCCGCCGTCGCCGCCCAGGATGCGGTCGTTGCCGCCGTCGCCGTACAGCATGTCGGCCCCGTCGCCGCCGAAAACGTCGTCGTTGCCGTCCCCGGCGAAGATCACGTCGCGTCCGCCGAGGCCCATGATCGCCTCGCCCCTGCCGGTCCCGATCAGCGCGTCCGCGCCGGCGGTCCCCACGATGCTGGCCCTGCCCCCGGCCTCTTCGCCTTCGCCGATTTCGGCGTCATCGTCCTGGCCGCCGCCATCGCTGCCGCCATCATCATCGTCACCGTCATCATGATCGTCATCGCCGCCGCCCTCGTTCCCCTCGTCTTCGTCCTCGTTCCCGCCGTCATTTGTGGGCGGTGCGTCGAGGTCCAAAATCTGGCCGTTTGCGGTGCGGACCTGCGGCAGCCCGGTGCCGGAGAAGGCGATGCTGAATCCCGCGCCGGTCAGGCGGGTCATGCCGTCCTCCGTCCGCTCGACGGTGCAGTCCGACGCTTCGGTGCCCGCGGCCAGCTCGATCACGTCCTGTGGCCGCAGGGTGCCGACCAGCACGTCGTTGCCGCCGTTGGACCGGAAATGGATGCGGTGGGCCGACTGCAGGCCTGAGATGTCCACCGTGTCGTCGCCGCCGTCGCCGTTGATCGTGATGGTGTTGAAGTTGAGGCTGGTCGGGTTGAAGTCGCCGACCGTCGTCACGCTGTCGTTCCCGAAACCGGTGTTGATCGTGATCTCCTCGACGTTGTCGAGTTCGGCGATCACCGTGCCGTTGCGGGTGATGACGATTTCGGTGGCCGGGTTCAGCACGGCGATGCCCATGGCCACTGCGGCCACCCGGCTGTAGACGACGAAGCTCTCCGCCGTGTTGTTGCCGTTGACGTCGAAACGGTCGTCCTGCCCATCACCGCCATCCACGAAGTCACGCCCGTCCGTGACACCGAAATTGTTGGCGAACCAGCGGATGGTGTCGTTCCCGCCACCGGCCAGAATGATGTCGTCGCCGGTACCCGCGTCGATGGTGTTGGCGCTGCCGTTGCCGATGACGATGTTGTTCCCGCCGTCGCCGTTCAGCGTGTTGGAGGTGGTCCGGTTGACGGTCACCTGGGCGGTGTCGGTCAGGCCGCCGTCGCTGACGCGGTAGGTGAAGCTGCCGCCAGCCGTGGCGTTGTCCGTCACGCTGACCGAGCCGGAGCTGCGGACGGCGGTCAGGCCGGACTGGGTCACGATGCCGCCTGTGATCGACACTGGTCCTTCCGGATCGGAGTCGTTTGCCAGCAGAGCCCATTCAGGGATGAGGAAAGGCGTGTTGGCGGCCACGTTGGTGAAGACGCTGTCGTTGGACGCGGCGGGCGGGTCGTTGACGGCGGTCACCGTCACCGTGGTGCGGGCGACGTTGCTGTCCATCATCCCGTCGTTCACCGTCACCTCGATCATGCGGGGTTGGGTGTCCGGGTTGTCCGACGTGTTGCGGAAGGAAACGGCCTGGATGGCCCGCTGGTACTCCTCCACCGTGCCGGCGCCCGTCAGGGTGACGGTGATCCGCCCGGCCACCGAGCGGTCCACGGTTGCGGCGATGGTCCCGGGCAGGGCACCGACCAGCAGGTCGTCGAGCGGCTGGGCGTTGGTCAGCACGATCCGCGCCGAGGCCAGAACGCCGCTGTCCTCCTCGATCCCCGGAAGGGACGCGATGTCGGTCGCGGCGCCGTTCTCGGTGAAGCTGGCTGCGTGATCCGTCGTCGGGTTGGCGGCGGGGACCACGAGGTCGATCGACAGGTTGTCGATGCTGACGAACTCGTTCCCGGCGTTGATGGAGGACGCGACGAAGCGGATCGCCGCGGTCGTCGTGAAGGGGCCCGACAGATCGAAGGCCATGGTGGCGGCCGGGCCGTTGCCTGTGATGGTGCCGATCTGTTCGAACGTCATCCCGTCGCGGGAGAACCAGACCGCGACCTGCTCCCCGGCGTCGAGGTTGTCTGGGTTGGCGGTGAAACTCAGCCGCGCGGAGGTCGCCGCCGACAGATCGACGGCGCGGGTGATGGTGGCGCCGTCGCCCTGGCCGACCAGAAGGGCGCCGCCCGTGATCCGGATCTGGCCCCCGGTGGCCGGCGCTCCGCCGCCGTCGCCGCTCTCCGTCCAGTCCGGACCCCAGAAGTGCGAACCGTTGGAGTTGCCATAGCCGCTGCTGCCGAAGCTGTCGGCGTAGTTGCCGCCGGAGTCGTAGGCGTTCAGCGCCAGCGTCGGCGGGGACAGCGTCACCTCCTGGTCGGCGAAGCGCAGCACCTCGATGTTGCGCAGCGTGTCGGTGCCATCCGAGAGCCGCTGCCGGCCGGTCACCGGATCGACCACGTCGGACACCGTGACATGCTCCACCCGCAGGCTGCCATCGTCGTTGCGCGTGACGACGTAGTTGTCGCGGACGTCCCAATAGACCGCCACGTCGGTCCCGCTGTCGTCGTGCAGGATCTCCCGCACCGCCTGGAGCTGGCCCGGATTGATGTGGCCGGTCAGCATCCAGGCCGTCAGGGGCCGGGTGACCGGCGCCCCGTCGATGGTCAGCGTGACGTTGCCCTTCATGCTGTCCACGGTGGCGATCTCGTCCCCCGTGCCGTCGGGATTCGCGCGGATGCTGATGCGGACGTTCAGCCAGGCGTCGCCGTCGATCACGTCGTCCCCGGCACGGCCCTCGATGACGTCGCCGCCGCCGCCGCCGAGCAGGATGTTGCCGCCGACGAAGGCCATCTTCTGGGCGCCGGAGCCGTCGGCCCAATAGTTCACCTCGCGCATCATGCCGGGCGTGATGATCTGGTCCAGCCCGGCGATGCGGTCGATGCCGGCCTGATCCAGTTCGTTGTGGATGAAGTTGCCTTCGGGCGTCGGATCGGCGACGGCCCCGGCTTCCTCGTCCTCGCTGGTGCGGTCGTCGCCGCGCAGCGTGTCGTCGTGCCGCCAGCCGGACAGCGCCTCCACCTGGCTGAAGCGGTCGCGCAGCACCTCCAGCGGCAAGGTCGTGAACACCTGGACGTTCATGTCGGCGTCGGCGCCGGTTTCCTGGCCCTTGTGGATGACCCAGTCGTGGCCCCACATGCCGATGTTCTTCTGGATGCCTTCCCCGGCGACCATGATGTCGTCGCCCGAGTCCGCGTCGTAGTCGGTGTCGCCGCGCCCGCCGTTGATGATGTCGTGGCCGATGATCGTCGAGTTGAAGAAGATGTCGCCGGTGTCGCCCGCGATGTAGTCGAAGCGCCCGTCGGATTCGACCCAGTCGTTCCCGGCGCCGCCGAAGATCATGTCCGACCCGTCGCCGCCCAGCAGGAAATCGTCCTCGGTGCCGCCCTGGAGGTTGGACCCGTCGGGGCCGGCGATCAGGAAGTCCTTGCCGGAGCCGCCGAACAGCATCGCCATGCCGCTGCCACCATGGATGACGTCGTTGCCGCCGTCGCCCTTCAGCATGTCGGTCATGCCGATGTCGGTGCCGGCGTTGGTGATGATGTCGTCGCCCTCGCCGCCGCTGACATGGTCGATGCCGTAGCCGGCCTCGATGGTGTCGTCGCCGTCGTCGCCCCACACGGCGTCGTCGCCGTCGCCGGCCACGATCTTGTCGTTGCCCTGCGTGCCCTGGATGACGATGTGGGCGTCCCCGTTGTAGCGGATGTAGTCGAGCGTCCCGTCGCCGTCGAGGTCGCGGCGCTCCACCATCGCGGAGATCGCCTCCAGCGTCGGGTCCTCATGCTCCGGGTCGTCCCGTCCGGTCATCGCCAGCTGCTTGGCGTGGTCCACGTAGAGGATCAGGTCCGGCGTGGAGAAGATGTCCGCCGGGATCGCCGTCCCCGTCTCGCCGAGGTCGGTGTTGCGCAGGACCATCTTGGCGAGCGAGTTGTTCTCCAGCTCGGTCAGCAGGTTCAGTCCCTGGGTGCGCGACAGGTAGTAGAAGCGGTCGGCGTCCTGGAGATTCTCCATCTGGAGTTCGAAGACGAAGGAGAAGGTCGAGCCGAGCATTCCGCCGAAGGCCATCTTCTTCTCGGCGAGGCCGCCGACCCACAGATCCACGTCGTCCAGCCCGCCCCGCCGGTCGGCGTAGGCGCCACGCGCGTTCAGGAAGTCCAGCCGGTCGGCGCTGTCCAGCGGACCGATGGTCCGGGTCTGGTTGGCGATGGGGTCGAAGAAGGTCTCCGCCGTGCCGAAGACCAGGACCATGGCGGCGGCGCGCTTGCCGTCGATGCTGGCCTCGCCCGCGATCAGGTCGTGCGTGCCATAGGCCGCGATGAAGTTCACGATGGAGGCTGGAGTCTTCAGGTTGAGGGCGAAGTCCGTCCAGCTCTCATAGGGTTTGAGCTGGGTGTCGCCGCTGGCCATCGCCATGAACTGCGCACGGGCCTCGTTGAGCGTCGGCATGCCGGTGTCGCGGCCGCGGGCGATGTTGATCGCCGCAAGGTCGAGCGGGATGCCGGTCAACTGGTTGCGCAGGACGTCGGTCACAAACTCGTCAATCTCCTGGCCGACCTGGGCGGTCATACCGCGCAGGATGGCGCCCGCCGCCTCGTGGTGATCGACGCCCGCGCCGCCGAACTCCAGCGGGTTGAGAAAGGCGTCGAACAGGTCGATGTCGTCGCGGGTGCCGTCGGCGTTGATCCGGTCGACGGTCTGATTGAGCATCGAGTGGCCGAAGCGGTAGATCACGTTGGCGAACTCGGCGAAGATCGCCGGGTTCAGCTCCACATCCGGCTGGACCATGAAGACGTCGACGTCCGGCTGGATTTTCCGCGCGAACTCCTCGAAGACGAGGTGCTGGTACTGCATCTCGGTCGTGAAGCGCGCGGCCTGGAAGACGCGCTCACCGTCCCACGCTAGGGAGGCGAGCTGGTCCGCCGACGGCCAGGCGGTCAGGTCGGGGCCGAGCAGCCATTCGTTGAGGAAGGCCAGATCGCCCGACGCCAGAACGACGTCCTTGACGTGATCGACGACGCGGTTGTGCTCGGCGTGGAAGATGTGGTGGATTGCCGACAGGCCGATGTTCTCGTTGCCCCGCCCATCGCCCGTGATGTAGTGCGCGTCGAGCGTCTCGTCGTCGTAGGACGTATTCCGCCCGCGTGTATCGACGCCGCCCGAATAGCCGGCCGCATCATCGGCGTCGGCCTGGAGCACGCCGTTTACGGCGACCGGAACCGCGTTGTGGGCGATGTCGTCAAGGAAGGCGGTGCCGGTCCGCAGCGCCGACACGGTCTGGCCATCCACAATGGTGACGGTGGTGCCGCCGGATCCCATGATCTGCGTGCCGGGCGGCAGTTGGATCGCCGAGGGGTCGAGGGGGTTCGCCAAGTCACCTTCCACCAGGATGGGCGTGCCGTCGGGACGCAGCGCGGCGACGATCTGAGGCAAGCCGTTCGGGCCGCGGATGAACTCGCCGTAGGGATCGACCGCGACGACCGGAACGCTGCCCACGTCCAGGTCGGTCAGGCGGATGCCCAGCAGCTCCGCCGCCTGCGCCTTGACATCGCCCCAGGTGGCGAGGCCGTATTCGCCCTCCAGTAGCTTGCCCGTGGCCAGCGGCACACCGCCGCTCACCGCGTATTCCCGCAGGAAGACCTGATGGGAGGGGTGCGAGGTGTAGGTCTGGTTCTGGTCGACCCAGGGGGTGGTGACGTTGCCCGCCTCGTCCCCGGTTGAGACCCGTGTCATCGCCATGAAGTTCGTGTGCGGGCTGGCCGGGTTGTAGAGCGGGTCGTCCGGCGACAGCGGGATGTAGACGGTGCCGTTGCCGCCCTTCTTCACAAGGTCAAGGCCATGGTCGAAGAACTGGCCGAACAGCGTGAAGAAGGAGTTGTAGGATGCCGAGATGCCCTCGTCCGGGGCGACATTCGGCAGCAGGACGGTCGGGCCGTCCATCCGCACGTCGTGCTGGTCGAGCAGCGCGTCGAGCTGCGCCTTCGCGAGGTCGTAGGCCGGGCCGCCCTCCGGGACCGCCTTCAGGATCGTGTGGGCGCCCCGGATTTCGGCCAATGCCTGGGTCAGCGCCGCGCCGCTCAGCCCGGCATGCTGCAGGGCGGCGGTGATCGCCGCCGGATTGTCCAGCGTCTGGTCCACGATCAGGTTGGAGATCAGCCGCGGCTCGACATCGACCACGCTGCCGGGCTGGCCGTAGTCGTTGTTGGTCGGATAGCCGGGCGGCAGGCTGCCGCTGCCCTGGTGGGGTGAGCCGGTGGACAGGGGCGGGAAGGGCTGGCCGGAGGAGCCCCACTGCTCGCGCCCGATGCCGAAGTTGTTGTAGCTTCCATCCACCGTCCGCAGACCGTAGGGCAGGAGCGGGCTGTCCACCAGTTCGCTGAGCGGCGTGCCATTGGCATGTTGTTCCGCGATGTTGATCTGCTTGAGAATGAACTCAAGGTCGTGCTTGACCAGTTTGACCATGCCTTGTCTCCGAACGTTGAGTGTGGGGGCATGGCCGGAGGATGGCTGGTTCCAGGTCGGAAAAAGGAGGGGCGAAGGTCGGGCGAGTTTTCCGACCGAGGTCCGACGGGTTTCAGACCAACCGCCGCAACCGGAGCCGAAACGGCTATTCCGTCCAGTTTAATTCAAATTTCGAAAGACCGCGGAGCGTCTGGCCGTCTTAGGATCAGCCCCGCTCATCGCCACTCCGCCATCCAATCGATCGGGCATTTCCGCTTCGCTGGCGTTACCCCGTTCTGGCGACCGGCCCGGCACCAAAGGACCGTTCGTGTCACGGAATATCGAATGGACCACGGAGAATTATCTTTGGCATTCCTATGATCATCAGAACTCGCTGGAATTTCGTTGGTTCATCTTTTCCGGTCATAGAGCTGACGGAAATATTTAGCCAAGTAGGTATGCCTCTGTCCCGCAGAGGATTCGCTCATTCATCGAGCGAACATTGCAGTTCACATGCGTGAATAAGGGAATTTGGGAAACGGGAGACGGCCTTGGCGGTTCGCAAAGAAAATCATGGGGATCGGCTCCAGGCACGGATAATCGCCTTCTGGGGCGGTCTCAGCCTCACCCGACAGTTCATCCTGATTGGTTTCGCGGTGGTCTTTCTCGGTATGACGGTGATCGGCCACTGGATCGCGACCCGCATCGCGGCGGAGGTCCAGCACGGTGACTCCGTCGCGACCGCGCTGTTCGTGGACAGCTTCATGGCCCCGCACCTCCAGGCGCTCGCCAGGGGGGAACCGCTTCCGGAAACCAACGCGGCGGCGCTGGACCGGCTGTTGCAGCGGGACGCCGTGAGATCGCGGATCGTCGCCGTCACCATAAGGCTGCCGGACGGAACTGTGGCCTACTCGACCCGCAAGGACCTCATCGGCCGGACGTTCGAACTGGACGAGCCGACCCGAGAGGCCTTCCGCGGCGACGTGATTGCCGGTTTCGAGGTGCCACAGGATGGCGGCCTGCCGTTGCTGGAAACCCACAGCCCGGTGTGGAGCGAGAGCGAGCCGAGGATTGTCGCTGTCGCGGAGATCTATGAGAATGCCGGAATGCTGTTCGACGACCTCGCGCGGGCACGTACCGACGCTTGGCTCATCACCGGAATCGTGGCGCTTCTGATGGCGATGGCACTCTACGGGGTGGTCGCCCGTGGCAGCCGGACGATTGCCGCCCAGCGTGCCGCCCTGGCGGGGCAGGTTGAGGCGCTGTCGGAGGCGCTGTGGACGAACGAGGAACTGCGGGAGCGCATTGAGCAGTCGGCCCGGCGGGCTGCCGATTGCAACGAACGCTTCCTGCGGCGGCTGGCGGACGGTCTGCGTGACGGGCCGGCGCAACTCGTCGGGCTGGCGCTGCTGCGGCTGGACGGCTGGAAGCCCCCATCGGGATCGCTTGAGGCCACCGACCGCTCGGCCGTCCGCTCGGCCCTCGCCGCAGTGCTGGAGGACGTCCGGGGCATTTGCGGCGACCTGCACATGCCGGAGATCGATGGACTGTCGCTCCGCGAGGCGGTCGCCTTCACCATCCTCGACCATGAACACCGGACCGGCGCGCCGGTCAATGTCCAGGCGATGGATCTGCCGGCCGCCGTGCCGCCGCTGGTGAAAGTCTGCCTATGCCGCTTCCTGAAGGAAGGGCTGAACGGCACCGTCCGGATCGGGGCGGGGACCTCGCCTCGCCTGTCGGTCCGTCACGAGGCGGGCGTGGTGATCGCGGAAGTTGCGGATGGAGAGACCGGACGGGACCGGTCGCCGGAGCGCATCACAGGCCGGCTCAGCCTGACCGGCCTCAGCGACCGTATCGAAGGTCTCGGCGGCACCATGGACATCATCCACCGTCCGGGAGAGGTGAGGCGTCTGGCGGCGCGCCTGCCTTACCGGCGGATGGATCGGGCGTAAAGGGGGGGAATCATGGAGGGGGCGGGCATGGACAAGGTTCGGGTCGCGGTCGTGGACGATCATCCGCTGTTCCGGCAGGGCGTCGTGCATGTGCTGACATGCGCCGGCATGGATGTGGTGGGGGAAGGAGCCAGCGCTGCCGATGCCATTGCGCTGGCGCAGGGCCGGCTACCAGCCGTCACTACGCTGGAGTCCATCACGCCAGACGTCATCATGCTGGACGCCAATATACCGGGTGGCTGCGTTGCGGCGTTGCGTGCTATTGGCGATCCCCGGCTGGTCGCGCGGGTGCTGGTCCTGACCATGACCGGTGACGAGGAGCAACTCCGGCAGGTGCTTGCCATAGGTGCGCGGGGCTACGTTCTGAAGGGGGTGGGTGGGCACGAGCTGATTGCCGCCGTACGGGCCATCGCCTGCGGTGACGGCTATATCTCACCGACCCTGGCTGCCAGTATGATGGCGCGGACCGGCGCCATGGCCGCGGTCCGTTCCTCCCGCCCCGATCCGCTCGCCGATCTGACCCACCGGGAAAGCCAAGTCTTTACCCTGGTGGCGCAAGGGCTCCAGAACAAGGAAATCGGCCGACGCCTTGACCTCGCGGAAAAGACGGTCAAGCACTACCTCACGAAGATTTTTGAAAAGCTGCAGGTCCGGAACCGGGTCGAAGCGGCTCTTCTGGCAAAGGTGATGGCCGATTCGACCAGCTTCGCCCTGCAGCCGGAACGGCACCGTCAACTTGTTGATGACCGGGCTGGGCGAGTGTCCAATCTGACCCAGAGGCTGATGGCGGTCCGGTGATTACGCTGCCAGGGGGCGCCAGCGACCTCGGCCCAGCACCGTCAACATGTCAGTCACTTGGTTGCCGGGGCCGGCATTGGCCGGGTATGGAAGGGCCATGACGACGCGCCCTGATGCCCGCTACGCCAGTTACCGCTATCCCGCCGAGATCATAGTGACGGCGGTGTGGCTGTACTTCCGGTTTCCCTTGATCCTGCGGATGGTCAAGGAACTGCTGGCGGCGCGCGGCATCCCCATGAGCTACGAGACAGTGTGCCAGTGGGCCCGGAAGTTCGGCCGCGAGATCGCCACTCGCTTGCGTCGGCGGGCACCGCGCCGGGGCGAGATGCGGAACGCTGCGACCCATCTGTGCGACCCATCTGTTAGATGTTCAGTCCCAGGGTGTCATGGTAGGGAAGTGGGCACCCAGGAAAGGGACGCGGTATGGGATAGGTACTTCACGGCTGCGCCACGGGTCGTGCCCCACGGTGTGGTGTAGGAGCTGTGGGGAACCGGCCCGCCGGAGCGCCCCCTGAGCTGGCGTAGGCGGGCCGGTTGTCCACAGCGGGGCGGCCATCGTGGGTCTTCGGTAGAGTCTAGGGTCCGGACTCATAACCAGTAGGCGACGGTTGCCACGATGTGGACGGCGGCCATGAAGTTGGTGGCGGAGCGGTCATAGCGGGTGGCGATGCGCCGGAAGTCCTTGAGGCGCCCAAACATGCGCTCGATGACGTTGCGGTTCCGATAGAGGTAGGGAGAGAAGCAGTTTTTCCAGCGCTTGTTGGCGCGTGGCGGGATGTTGGGCGCGGCTCCCGCCTCTTCGATCTTCCGGCGAACAGCGGCACTGTCGTATCCCTTGTCGCCGTGCAGGAGATCGGTGGCGGGCATCCGGTCGAGCAGACGGTCGGCGGCGGTGCAGTCGGCAACCTGACCGCCGGTCAACAGGAAGGCGAGCGGCCGACCGCGCGGATCGCTCAGGGCGTGGATTTTGGTGGTTCGTCCGCCACGGGACCGTCCGATGGCCTGGGCGCGCTCCCCCCTTTCCCGCCACTCGCCGAACGATGGGCACGGACCGCCGTGGAGTCGATCATCACCTGGGCCGGTGGGCCACCTGCCGCTGCCAACGCATGGAAGATATCCTCCCACACGCCCTTGGCCGCCCAGCGGACGAAGCGGTTGTAGAGCGTCTTGCGCGGACCGTAGACCGGCGGCGCGTCCGCCCAGCGCCCACCCGACTTCAGCACATGGACGATCCCGCTGATCACACGTCGGTCATCAACGCGCGGCTTGCCTCGGGTATCGCGCGGAAGGTGCGGCTCAAGCCGTCCGAACTGCTCCACCGTCAACCAGAACTGACCGTCGTTCATCACAAAGCCCCTTTCCAGGGCTTTGAATCATAACGATTCCCTTCGGGAAAGGCTCTTTATGGGTCCAGACCCTAGTCACCACACCTCAACCCGACCGAAGGGTGACCACAATGACCGACGAGATGATGGCGCTTCGCGCGCTACTGGAGAAAAGCCCTGACGCTGAGGTGCTGCGCGAGATGATCGGCTTCGCGGCCGAGCGGCTGATGGAACTGGAGGTTCGGGGCCTGACCGGCGCCGGCCATGGCGAACGCTCCGCCGAGCGGCTGGTCCAGCGCAACGGCTACCGGGATCGCGACTGGGAGACCCGTGCCGGCACCGTCGAGCTTGCGCATCCCCAAGCTGCGCAAGGGCAGCTACTTCCCTGGTTTCCTGGAACCGCGCCGGATGGCCGAGAAGGCACTGACCGCCGTGATCCAGGAAGCCTACGTCTACGGCATCTCGACGCGCTCGGTGGATGAGATGGTCAAGGCGCTCGGTATGGGCGGCATCTCCAAGAGCCAGGTCAGCCAGCTGTGCGAAGAGATCGATGACCGTCGGGTGATCAGCGGGATCATTCATGTGCTGATCTCCGGCTGCCGGTGGAAGGACGCTCCTGCCGTCTACGGCCCCCGTAAGACCTTGTACAACCGCTTTCAGCGGTGGGCAGCCAAAGGCATTTGGGCCACCATGTTCCACGCGTTGGCCAGTGCGTGCGGCCCACCGGCTGAGCTTCTGATCGACAGTTCCGCCGTGAAAGCACACCGCTGTGCCTCCGGCGGAAAAGGGGGGAGCGCCGCCAAGCGATCGGGAGGTCCCGCGGCGGGCGGACGACAAAAATCCACGCCCTGACCGACACCGCCTGCCGCCCCATCGCGTTCCTGCTGACAGGTGGGCAGGTCGCCGACTGCACGGCCGCCGACCAATTGCTGGACCAGTTGACCGCCGCTGATCTGGTGCATGGAGACAAGGGCTACGACACCAACGCCGTGCGCCGGAAGATCAAGGCCAAGGGGGCCGCCCCCAACATCCCGCCCAAGGTCAACCGCCGTTGGAAGAGCTGCTTCTCTCCCTACCTGTACCGCAACCGTAATGCCATCGAGCGCATGTTCAACCGGTTGAAGGATTTTCGCCGTATCGCCACCCGTTACGACCGCCTCGCCGTCAACTTTTTGGCGGCCGTCCAGATCGCTGCTCTCGTCAGCTACTGGTTATGAGTCCCAGCCCTAAAGCACCGCGGCACCAAGATGGTTTACAACGAGGGGTGTCGTTGAAATCAAATGAAATGCACCACTCTGTGGTTATATGAAAAGAAAGAAGATAACAAGATATTCGGAGAGAAAGTGAACATTTAAACTTATCTCGGAAAACATATGCGCTTTAATCCTCCTCACAGGGTGATGCCCTGCCAAACCAAGGAGGAAACCATGCGAATTGTTCCGAATGCGACCGAAGGCTCCGACGTTCTTCAGGGAACGTCCATCAACGATACTTTCAATGGACTTGGTGGTGGTGACCAGATTTTCGGCGGGGCCGGCGCGGACACCATCAGCGGCAATGACGGCGACGACGTGATCTTCGCCGACGTCTATGCCGGCCAAAGCGAACCCAGCCTGGGGACCGACACCGAGGGCACGTGGAACAAGCTGTTCGGCGACGCCGGGGACGACGTGCTGGTCAGCGGCGCCGGTTTCGACGACCTGTGGGGCGGGGTCGGCAACGACACGCTGACCGGCGGGGCCGGTTGGGATTGGTTCGTGTTCGAGCCGGGCAGCGGCGTGGACGCCATCACCGACTTCACGCCGGGCAGCGACCAGATCATCGTCATGTCGAACATGAACGGGGCCGGCGATCCGGTGCTCAGCCAGAACGCCGACGGCACGGTGGTCGACTTCGGCGCCGGCAACGCGGTGCTGCTCCAGGGCGTCGCCCTGGCCGAGTTGCCGGCCGACGCCATCGTCACCGCCCCCTACAGCGACGTGGCATCCTTCTACAGTACGGCAGTAAACGCTCTTCTAGGCTGATCGCAAGATCGGCCAAGTTTTCCTGGATCAGGTTTTCCAATGGTGAAACTCCGGGCTCCGCGCTGTTCGCGCGGGGCCCTTTTTTTTGGGAAAATCAAACAGTCCTGATTAGAAATATTATTGCTAATCTTTCGCTGTTTCAGTGACCGTTTCGACTGTGGGTACTTCGTTCCTGGGGTTCAATGATGGTGTTCGGGATCGGTGCCCGGAATTCTCCATTCATCGGTTCACAGCACAGGAGCAGCAGCGATGTCCCAAGTCGAAGTGACCAGCCAGACCGAGTATCCTTGGCAGAGCATCGTCTTCATCACCTCCACCTACGCGAACGGCGAGGTCCACACCGGGTCCGGTGTGATGGTCGGACCGAATGACGTCCTGACGGCATCCCACGTCGTCTACGATTCGACGACGGGCCAGAGCCCGATCGAGATCACCGTCACCCCGGCCTTCGACCCGTCTCCCTTCACGGCGCCGTTCGGAAGCGTGGACGCCGTCTCGTGGCACTACAACGCCAACTTCGATCCGAACGGGGACGGCCTGATCGTGTCCGGCAACGGCGGCGCGGGCCTGGAAGGGGTGGAACTCGACTACGCGTTGCTCGATCTCGGCGTGGCGCTGGGCTACGAGACGGGCTGGATGGAGATCGATCCGACCTTCGTGTCCGGCAGCGTCAACCTGACCGGATTCCCGGATCTGTATGGCAACAACATGATGAACGATATGGGTTGGGTCGCGGACAACCCGTTCGACGACTTCATCGACATCAGTGGTCTGGAGGTCCATCCCGGCAATTCCGGCGGGCCGGTCTGGTACGAGGAGAACGGCGTCGGTCACGTCGTCGGCATCGTCTCCACCGGCGTTGCCGCCCATGATGTCATAGCGAGCTACGGCACGCTGCTCGACTGGATCGCCGATAATGACCGCCTGATCGCGGCTGCCTGATCGCAGCCGTGTGACCCGCTCAGGGGAGGCCTCCGGTGGGGCGAAGCCGGAACCGGGGGCCTTCCTTTCGCCCGCCTATCGGCAACCCGGCCTCGCGGCCATCTGGAACCGGAGCGGCGCCGCCGGCCCTGATGCGTCACCGGCCTTTCCGCCTGCCGGCACGCCGTAGGGAGAGGGCAGGGGGACGGCGGGGTCCAGCGGCAGGCCGCCACCGTTGCCGACGATCAGGCTGCTGCTCGCCCGCCCGCCCCGGCCGGCGCAGGTGTCGCGCAGCAGGTCCCGGCTGCCCAGGAAGCTCTCCGGCAGTTTGACCAGGCTACTGGCGATGGTGTTGTCGGGCGCCGGGGTGGAAATGGTCCCCGACACGCTCTCGGCCGAAGACGCTTCGATCACCGTCGCGGGGGAGGACAACAGCTGGTCGGCCCGGATCGTGATGTTGCCGCCGTTGCCCTTCTGCGCGTTGGCCTGGATTCGGCTGTCGTCCAGCACCACGAAGGGCGGATCGATGACGATGTTGCCGCCGCTGCCGGTGCCGCCGGCGACCGAGGTCGTGATCGCGCTTTCGTGCAGGTCGAGCAGCCGGCCGACTTGGATGGTGATGTCGCCGCCGTTCGCCGTGGTGGTCTGGGTCCGGATGGCCGCACCGTCCAGCGCCAACTGGTCCGTCGCCGTGATCGCGACCGATCCGCCCGTCCCCGTTCCCTCGCCTTCCGCGCTGACCGTCCCGTCCCGGCGCAGGAGAAGATCGCCTGCGCGAATGGTGACGGAGCCGCCATCGCCGGTCGAGCCCGGCTGGGCGCTGCTCAGCACTCCGGTCGCTGTCGGGACGCCCTGGCGGTCGATCAGCAATTGGCCGGCCTGCACCGTCACCGAGCCGGCATTCCCCTTCTCGAAGGTGGTGCTGCGGATCTGGCCGCCATGGGTCAGGGAAATCCGCCCCGCCGTCGTCACATGGACGATGCCGCCCTGGCCGCCCGAGCCCTGTTCCGCGCTGCTTCCGATTCCGGTCAGGCGCGGCGGACCGTCGACGCCGTGGATCGACAGCGATCCGGGCTTGACCGTCACGGCTCCGGCATCGCCCTCACCGAAGGTGTTGCTGCCGATCTCACCGCCGTTGAGGATCGCCAAGTCGCCGGTGGTGGTGACGCGGACCGTTCCGGCATCGCCCTTGGATCCGGGCTCGGCGTTGCTGGAGATGCCGGTGAAAACCTCGTCGGGGATGCCCATAATCGCCAGCGTTCCGGCATGGACCGTCACCGCCCCCGCGTTGCCGTCGCCGAAGGTGTCGCTGGCGATGGAGCCTCCCTGGCTGATCGCCAGCATGCCGGCCCCTACGGTCACCATGCCGGCGTTGCCCTCGCGCACGTCGGGGCTGGAGCCCCGGTTGGCGTTGCTGGAAATGCCCGTGAAGCTCTGCCCGCCGTCGCCGGTGATGGCCATCGAGCCGGCCCATACGGTGACGTCGCCCGCGTTGCCGGAACTGAAGCCGTTGCTGCCGATCTCGCCGCCCTGGTCGATGGTCAGCGCGCCGGCCGAGGCGACGCCGACCGTGCCGGCATTGCCGCTGGAACGGCGGTTGGCGTTGCTGGAGATGCCGGTGAAGCTCTTGCCGTGATTGCCGGTGATCGACAGCGACCCCGCGGTCACGATGACATTCCCGGCGTTTCCCGTGGTGAAGGTGTTGCTGCCGATCTCACCGCCGCTGGTGATGGTCAGCGGGCCTGTCGTCATCACGCGAACCGTGCCGGCGTCGTTGGTGGAGCCGTTGTCGGCGTTGCTCGTGATCCCCGTCAGGACGGACGTCCCGGTTCCGGTGATCGACAGCGAGCCGGCGGTCACCGTGACGTCTCCGGCGTGACCGGCGCTGAAGGTGTTGCTGCCGATCTCGCCGCCGTCGGCGATGGTCAGCGGGCCGGCGGTGCTGACGCGGACTGTGCCGGCGTGCCCGCCGCCGCTCGTGTTGGCCTGAATGCCGACGAACACGCCCCTGAAATCGTCGAAGACGCCTTTCACCCCGGTGATCGACAGGCGTCCGGCCTCGACCGTCACGTCGCCGGCACGAGATCTTCCGAGCGTGTCGCTGGCGATCTGCGCGTAGGGGCCGGACAGGTCGATGGCGCCGGCACGGACGGAAACCACGCCCCCGGTCCCCGTCGCGGTCTCCGTGACCTGGCTGATCAGGCCCGTGAACACGTCGCCCGCACCGCCGGTGATGGTGATCGTGCCCGCATCGACGGTGACGGGGCTGGCGTGGCCGAACCCTTCGATGCGGCTGCCGATCTGGGCGGTGTCGCTCATCCGCAGCGGCCCGGTGATCCCCAGCGTGACCGACCCGGTGTCCCCGGTCGCCCAGGGATAGCCCTCGCTGACGATCCGCGACCGCACGCCGCCCGACGAATCGCCGGACATGGTGAGGCTGCCGGCGCTCACGGAAATATCGGCGGCTCTGCTTCCCCCGTAGGTGCGGCTCAGGATCGCGCCACCCTTGTGGATGTCCACGCTGTCGGCGGCGATCGTGATCGGGGCGGCCGACCCGGTCGCGAAGAAGGCCGCCTGGCTGTCGATGAGGGTCGAGAAGCTCACCCCGACGCCCTCGATGGACAGGCGGCCAGCGGTGACCGCGATCGGGCCGGCACCGCCCGGGCCGAAGGCGATGCTGCTGACGCGCGCTCCCCCGCGCAGCGTCACGTCTGCGGCCTGGAGGCTGATGGGCGCACCCAGGCCGCTCCCCGTCGCGACGCTGATGAGAGCGCCGCCAGCGATGTCCAGGGACCCGCTCCGGACGTCGAGGCTGCCCTTGGCGTCGGCGCCGCCGGTGTTGTTCGCCGCGACGGTCGCGTTCTCGACCGTCAGGGAGTCCCCGCGAATCAGGACGCTGCCGCCGCCGTCGCCGCTGGAGGCGATGGACGCGCCGTCGTGCAGCCGGACCTTCCCCTGCCTGACGGCGTTCACAGCGCCGTCGGCGAGGCGCACCTGCCCGGACCCGGTCAGGGACGCCACGGTCACGCTCCCGCCCGGCGCCTCGACGCGACCCGTCGCCCCGCCGCGCACCTCGACGTCGCCGCCGACCAGGGACAGGGCCTTGCCCGGCTTCACGGACACCCGTGCGCCATCGACCTTCAGCGCCCCCGCGGGCCGGTCGAGGAAACCGAAGGCGGCCGGCGGGGAGGCGGTGAAGCTGCTCCCGCCCGTGTCCAGAGCGGAGAAGCGCGCGCCGTCGGCGAAGCGCACCTCGTGCGCCGTGCCGACGTGCAGGCTGGCCGGTACGTCCACCACGGCGTTGGGGCCGAAGGTCATGCCGGCCGGGTTGATGAGGTGGACATCGGCCTGCCCGACCGTGGAGCGCAGCGTGCCGTCGATCGCCGACGGGCTGCCGCCGGTGACCCGGCCGACCACGTTGCGCACGTTGCCCGGCCCGGTGAAGGTCACCGTCTGACCCTGGTTGACGTTGAAGCGGTCGAAGCTATGGAACAGATTCCCACCGGCCTGGGTGCCGAGGCTGGCGCCGATCTCCACAACCTTGCCCGATAGGCTCACGCGTGGGCCGGTCGTGCCGTCGGTGGCAATCTGAGCCAAGGCGGCCGCCGGTGACAGCAGGGCGACCACGGGGGTGAGCAGGAGTCTCCGCCGCATGCGACGCCCTCCGCGTTCCGAGTGCCGGCCAGCTTACCCCCCAACCGCATCCGCCCGACACGGCGCAGAGGCGGATGCGTCTCGCCTTTTGCGGCTGCGGAAAAGAAGAGCTGACAAAGAAAGAGCTCCGCGCGGAAGGCGCGGAGCCTGAGGTTTCTCACATGGCAAATCCGAAGCGGAAGGAAACGCGACGCTCAGCCCAGGAGGGCCTCCACCGCGGTGGTGTAGAAGGACGGCCCGTCGCTGTAGGGGGCGGTGACGATGGCGTCGGCCGGCAACTCAGCCAGGGCGACGCCCTGGAGCAGCACGGCGTTGCCGGCGCCGAAGTCGACCACCGTGCCGTCGGCGTTCTGGCTGAGCACCGGATCGCCGGCCCCGTTCATGTTCGGCATGACGATGATCTGGTCGGTGCCCGGCATGAAGTCGGTGATGGCGTCCACGCCGCTGCCCGGCTCGAACACGAACCAGTCCGCCCCGGTCCCGCCGGTCAGCGTGTCGTTGCCGACCCCGCCCCACAGGTCGTCGAAACCGGCGCCGCTGACCAGCACGTCGTCCCCGGCATCGCCGAACAGCTTGTTCCAGGCGCTCTCGGTATCAGCCCCGGTGCCGCCGTAGCTGTCCGCATAGATCATGTCGTCGCCAGCGTTGCCGGTGATGGTGTCCGCCCCGGCTCCGCCAAAGATCTGGTCGTTGCCGCCCAGTCCCTTGAAAGTATCGTCAATGGAAGTGCCCTGCAGCGTGTCGGCGCCTTCGGTCGCGGTCGCAGTGATGGTCATCGCAATCTCCGTGGTGTGACTGGGCATCGCCCGGTGACTGCGATTAAAAAGCATTGAGGGCTCGGCATCAGTTCACGCCATCACCGAGAATCGCCAAATTTTGATATTTTATTTCCTTTGCAGTCCGTTGGAATTTCTGGGGCAGCTTTGCAGGAATTGCGCGGAACACGGAGGGGTGGTGGTGGCGCTCACTCCCCCGCGCACAAGCCTGTGGCGGAATGACGGCACGCCGTGGGGATGGCTCCGGCGCACCGGAAAGGGAAAATCGCCCGTCATGTCACCGCTCGCCCCCGCCCGCCGCTGCCTGGTTGCCGCCGCGGGCTTCAGCGCCGCCATCAACGTGCTGGCACTGACCCTGCCGCTCTATTCCATGCAGGTCTATGACCGCGTCCTGTCCAGCGGCAGCCTGGAGACGCTGTTCTATCTGACTGTGATCGCGCTGGTCGCACTCGTCTTCGTCAGCTGGCTGGAGATCCTGCGCGCCCGCCTGCTGCTGCGCGTCGCCAGCTGGGTGGAGCGGCGCTTCGCCCCGGAGTGCTTGCGCCGCGCGCTGACCATGTCCGGTGGCCGGCAGGGCGCCGATCTCACCACCCTGCGCGAACTGGCGGTGCTGCGGCAGACCATGGGCAGCCCCGTGGTCGCCGCCCTGGCCGATGTCCCGTGGGTTCCGGTCTATCTGGTGGCGTTGTTCGCCCTGCACCCGCTGCTGGGGCTGGTGGCGGCCGGCGGCGCCCTGACGCTGTTCGCCATCGCCTGGGCGGGCGAGATTCTGACGCGCCGCGCCGTCGCCGCCTCCGGCGAGGCCGGCACGACCGCCCAGCGCTTCGTCGAGGCGGCGGTCCGCTCGCGGGAAGAGATCCATTGCATGGGCATGTCGGCCGCCGTGGTCGAGCGCTGGGCGGCGGGAAACGCCGCCGCCCTGGACCAGGGGGAGCGCGCCTGCGCCCGGCACGCCACCGCCTATTCCCTGACCCGCTGGGTCCGTCTGGTCGTGCAGGTCGCCATCATGGCGGTCGGCACCTATCTGGTGGTCGATCATGCGATCACCGGTGGCGCCCTGTTCGCCAGCGCCACCCTTCTCGGCCGTGCGCTGGCTCCGGTGGAGCAGGTGATCGGTGCATGGCGGACGCTGGCGGCGGCGCGTGCAGCGTGGCGGCGCGTGGCAGCCCATCTGGAAACTCCGGCGCCGCGGCGCACCGTCCGCGGCCTTCCGCCGCCACGGGGCCTGTTGTCGGTCGAAGGCATCGCCGCCAGTCCCATTCCCGGTGCCCGGTCCCTGCTGAAGAACGTCTCCTTCGCGATGGAGCCGGGTACCGTGCTGGTGGTGGTCGGGTCCTCCGGGGCCGGCAAGACCACGCTGGCGCGAACGCTGGTCGGCGCGCTGCCGGCCCAGGCCGGGGCGGTGCGGCTGGACGGCGTGGACGTGGCGGGCTGGGACCGGGGCGAACTCGGGCGCCATGTCGGCTATCTGCCGCAGGACGGCGACCTGATCGATAGCACCGTCCGCGCCTTCATCGCCCGCATGGAGGAGGCCCCGCTGGACCGCGTGACCGAGGCGGCGACGATTGCCGGCGTCCACGACATGATCCTGCGCCTGCCCCGGGGTTATGAAACCCGCCTCGGCAGCGGAGGCTTCCTGCCGTCCGCCGGACAGCGCCAGCGTCTGGCGCTCGCCCGCGCCGTGTTCGGCAACCCTCGCCTCGTCGTGCTCGACGAGCCGGACGCCCATCTCGACGGCCCCGGCGAGGCGGCGTTGCAGAAGGCCATCGCCGCGCTGAAGGCGCGCGGCGCCACGGTTGTCGCCACCAGCCACCGGCCGAACCTGCTGCGCGTCGCCGACTGCGTGCTCGTCCTGCGGGACGGCGCTGTGGCCCGGTTCGGACCGCGCGACGAGGTGATCGCCGCCCTGGGCCAGCCCCGCCCCGCCCAGGCTCGGGACGCCATCTCCTCTTCCGCCGCCTGACCCTCGTTTTCGCGAAAGGATCCCCGCCATGACCAGCATCGCCGACACCGCGAACTCCGCCCCCAACTCCACCGCCACCAACTCCACCGCCAGCTCCGCCCTCAGCTCCGCTGTCGCCGCCGCCCCCAACCCCGGCCGCATCATCCTGGCGGGCGTCCTGTCCCTCACGGTTTTCACCGGCGTCCTTGGCGCCTGGTCCCTGACGGCGCCGCTGGACAGCGCGGCCGTGGCGGCCGGACACGTGGTGGTCGAGAGCCGCCGCAAGACCGTGCAGCATCTGGAAGGCGGCATCGTGCGCGGCATCCTCGTCGCCGAGGGCGCGCGGGTGGAGGCCGGCGCGCCGCTGGTCGTCCTGGACCAGACCCAGGCGCGCAGCGCGCTGGACACGCTGCGTTCCCAGCAGGATGAACTGCTGGCCCGCGAGGCCCGCCTGCTGGCGGAGCGGGCGGGAGCCGACGAGGTGGCCTTTCCGCCGCATCTCGCCGTCCGGGCCGCCCACGACCAGGATGCCCGCATCGCCGAACTGCTCGACGGGCAGCGCCGCCTCTTCGCCGCGCGGTGGGAAAGCCTGCGGGGGCAGGTGGACATCCTGATCCAGCGAACCGCCCAGCTCGACGCCGAGGCCGACGGGCTGCGCGCCCAGGTCGCCAGCACGGAAGTCCAGCTGAGCCTGATCGCGGAGGAGATGCAGGACGCGCGCACCCTCGTCGTCAAGGGGCTGGAGCGCAAGTCGCGCCTGCTGTCGCTGGAACGCGAGGCCGCGAACCTCGGCGGCCGGCGCGGCGAATATCTCGCCTCCATTGCGCGGGCGGAGCAGCGGCGCGGCGAGACCGGGCTGCAAATCCTCGACCTGCGCAACAAGCGCGCGGAGGAACTGGCGACGGAACTGCGCGAGGTGCAGGGCAAGCTGCGCGAACTGGACGAGCGCCTGCACGCCGCCGGGGACGTGCTGGATCGGACGGTGGTGCGCGCACCGGCCACGGGCATGGTGATGAACGTGCAGGTCCACACGGCGGGCGGCGTCATCGGGGCCGGCAAGCCGATCCTGGACATCGCGCCGGACGACGACAGCCTGCTGATCGAGGCCAGGCTGCGGCCGACCGACATCGACAATGTCCACACCGGGCTGCCCGCGCGGATCCGCCTGACCGCCTTCAAGCAGCGGACGACCCCCGTCCTGTCGGGCCGCGTGACCTATGTCTCCGGCGACGCGCTGACCGACCAGCGCACGGGCGATGCCTCCTACAGCGCACACATCGTGGTGGACCGCGGCGAGTTGCAGCGGGCCGGGGGGCTGAACCTCCAGCCCGGCATGCCGGCGGAAGTGATGGTCGTGACCGGCCGCCGCACCGCCGCCGATTATTTCCTGGCACCGCTGACCGACAGCTTCGCCCGCGCCTTCCGCGAGGAGTGATGCCGGGGCGGCGTCCGAACGCAGCACGGCACGCCGGTGCCAAACATTTCGAAATTCGGATAACCCCGATGCTCCATTGGCACGGGCTTTCCGGGTGACGTTAAGTGGGGAGGCCGCAACCGATGGTTCGGATCTCCCTGGAGCCACATGGGAGGGATTCGTGCGTCGCTTCGATCCGGTCTTCAAACGCCAGCTTCTTCTTCAGCACGACCTGTTCCGCTGCATCAGCGGCAAGGACGTGGACGCGATCCTCGCCTTCGCAGGGGAGCGCCGGTGCAAGAACGGCCAGACCATCTTCCAGAAGGGCGATCCAGGCAGCGGCATGATGGCCGTGCTGCTGGGCAACGTCCGCATCGGCACGGTCTCCGAAAGCGGCAAGGAGATCGTCTTCAAGGTCGTGGAAACCGGCGGCATCTTCGGCGAGATCGCCTTGCTCGACGGACGCCCGCGCACCGCCGACGCCACCGCCATCGGGGACTGCGTGCTTCTGGTCATCGAACGGCGCGACTTCGTCCCCTTCCTGGAAAAGAGCCCGCAGGTCGCCATCAAGATGCTGGAGGTCATGTGCGACCGCCTGCGCCAGACCAGCCTGCTGGTGGAGGATCTGGCCCTGCTCGACCTGCCGCAGCGCATGGCCCGCCTGCTGGTCCGGCTCGGCGCCAGCTACGGCCGCCGCACCCGGGACGGGTTGCGCATCGACCTGAAGCTGTCTCAGAAGGATCTCGGCAACCTGATCGCCACCAGCCGTGAGAGCATCAACAAACAGCTCCGCACCTGGCAGGACGAGGAGCTGATCGCGGTGGAGAACGGCTACATCACACTGCTGCAGCCGCAGCAGATCGCCGACTACGGCCAGCCGGCGCGGTGACCCGGTGCCCGCGGGCCGGTGCATCGCCGGGGCCATGGCCCTGCTGATCGCCACGGCGTCATCGGCCCAATCCCAAATCACGCCGGCCCAAATCACGCCGGCCCAAATCATGCCGCCCCAAATCACGCCCCCGCTGCCGGAGCGGGGCACGCGCGAACGCCCGGACCTTCCCGGGTTCGAACCCTCCGGACCGGACATCCTGCCGCCCCCCGTCCTCGACCGGCCGGAACGGGCGCCGCCGCTCTCGCAGGCGCCACGCGTCTTCGTGAAGGGCTACCGCTTCGAAGGCAACACGGCGATCCCCACGGCCGAGCTGGCCGCCGCCGCCGCCCCCTTCGCCGGACGGGAGGTCGAAGCCGACGAGTTGCAGGAGCTCCAGCGGCGCCTGACCGAACTGCACATCGAGCGGGGCTTCATCACCTCCGGCGCCGTGCTGCCGGACCAGGACGTCACCGACGGGATCGTCACCGTCCGCATCGTGGAAGGCGTGCTTTCCGGCATCGACGTGACCGGGACCGGCAGGCTCGACCCCCGCTACGTCGAACGCCGGCTGGCGCGCGGAGTCACCACGCCGCTGGACGTCAACGCTTTGCGGGAGCGTGTGCTGCTGCTGCTCCAGGACCCGCTGATCGAGCGCATCAACGCCGAACTCGGGCCGGGCGAACGGCTGGGGGAAAGCCGCCTGGGCGTGGCGGTGACGCGGGCGCGGCCCTACGCGCTGTGGCTGAACGTCGACAACGCCTCGTCCCCGACCACGGGGGAACTGCGGGGCAACGCCTTCGGCATCGTCCGCAACCTGACGGGCTGGGGCGACGCGTTGGAGATCGACCTGGAGCAGACGCGCGGCTCCCACGACTATTGGGCGGCCTTCGAGCTTCCGGTGACCTCCGCCGGCACGACGCTGCGCTTGCGGGCGGAGGACGCCCGCGCCCGCATCGTGGAAGCCCCGCTGGACGAGCTGGATATCGAGAGCCGCGTGCGCACCTACGAGGCCGGCGTCTCCCACCCGGTGATCCTGACCGCGCGGGACCGCCTGGACGTCGGCCTGACCCTGTCGCGCAACCGGACGGAGACCTTCCTGCTGGGACGGCCCTTCACCTTTTCCGAAGGGGTGGACGACGGCCGGGCGACCCTGACGGTGCTGCGCCTGTCGCAGAATTGGCTGCGCCGCCGGCCGGAGGAGGTGATCGCTCTGCGCTCCGTCTTCAGCCTGGGCATCGACGCGCTGGGGGCCACCGTCCATCATGAGCCGGGTGCGCCCGACGGTCAGTTCCTCGCCTGGCTCGGCCAGTTCCAATGGGCGAGGCGCCTGGACGAGCGGGGCAACCAGATCGTGCTGCGGGCCGACGCGCAACTCTCGAACGACACCTTGCTGCCCAACGAGCGCATCGCCATCGGCGGCTTCGACACGGTGCGCGGCTACCGCGAGAACACGCTGGTCCGCGACCAGGGGCTCGTCCTGTCGCTGGAGGGGCGGTTTCCGCTGTTCCAGGTCCCGCTACCCCCGCTGTCGCGCGATGCCGAGGACGGGCGCGTGTCGCTCGTCCCCTTCCTGGATTACGGCCGGGGCTGGAACCACGGGGAACCGACGCCGGCCCCGCGCGCCATCGCCGGCGTCGGTCTCGGCCTGCGCTGGGACGTCTCCCCCGACGTCAGCCTGCAACTGACCTACGCCCGGCCCCTGCGCGACGTGCCGGATGCGGACGGCGACTCCCTCCAGGACCACGGCGTGCAGTTCCGCGTCACCGCAAGGGTTTTCTGAGATCCCCGCCCGGCCGCCCCGGGCCGGTGCGACGGCCTCACTCCCTCCTGCCCGCGCGGTCGTACGCCGCCGGCTCGCGCAATCCCACCTGTTCCAGCAGGGAGGCGCGCAGGTCCCGCAGGCCGGCGTCGCCGGGCTGGCCGGCGATGGCGCGGGACAGGACCGCCAGCGCGTCGTACCAGTATCCCTGGGCGGCCAACCGGCTCGCCGCCGTTGCCGCCGGGGCCTTGCGGTCCACCGCCGGGCTCGCTCCGGTCTGGTAGACGATCATTCCCGACGCCAGCACGTCGCCCGACCGTTGCGCCGGATCCACCTGCATCGCGACCGACCAGCGGTAGAGCCGCCCCGGCTCCAGCCGGACCTTGTGCTGCGCCAGATCGACGGCGTTGATGCCGGGTGATGGGCGCTGCAGCGTCACGTCCAGCAGGGGCGGGCGTCCCGACATCTCCACCGTATCGACGACGATCTCGATCGGCCCCTTCGCCGGTGCCCCCAGGTACCAGAGCAGGGTCGGCTGCGGCGAGGCCGTCAGGCCGGCATGGTCGGGGGCGAGCACCTCCAGGCTGGGCAACCCGCCAACCGGCCCGCGCGTGCTGCCGCCGATGCGCCCCTGTGGCGCGCCGCGCGACGGCGGGACATA
The DNA here is from genome assembly GCF_003119195.2 of Azospirillum baldaniorum. Taxonomy (NCBI): domain Bacteria; kingdom Pseudomonadati; phylum Pseudomonadota; class Alphaproteobacteria; order Rhodospirillales; family Azospirillaceae; genus Azospirillum; species Azospirillum baldaniorum. The sequence goes on from NZ_CP022261.1 coordinate 131,640, forward strand.
GACGATGCCGCCGCCGGGCACGGCGGCCTCCTGCGCGCCGCCGCGTTCGGAGGAGGCCGCCTGGGCGGCAACCGGCAGGCCGGCGGACAGAATCGTGGTCGCGGCGAGCGTCGCCGCCAGGATCGGATGGCGCGTCATCCCGTGGCTCCCTTCTTGCGTGAATCGGTGATCGGTCCGGCCCCATCGGTCGATGATGGTCCGGATGTTAGCGGCGCCGGGGCCGGCGGCGCTGTGAGCCGCAACACGTCCGCGTCCGGCTCCCCCGAGTCAGGCACCTCCGCGTCAGGCACCTCCGCGCCCGCCTCGCCGAGGATGACGTGCACGCCGACCTTGCGGTCCTTGCCCTTCAGCGGCACTTCGCCGACCGCCGAGCTCCGGAAGGCGCCGCGCAGCCTCTCCCAGGTCGGATCGCCCACCAGGATCCGGCAGGGCCGCCCCGGCACGTCGGTGCCGACCGTCTTGGCGAGCGCTTCCAGGCGGGCCGCCGTGTTCACGGCGTCGCCGGTCAGCGAATACTCCATGTGCCCCGGCGCGCCGATGCTGCCGGCCACCATCGGGCCGGTGTAGATGCCGACCCGGATCCCGGCCGGCGGCAGGCCCTGCCTGGCCCAGCCCTCGTTCAGGCGGGCCAGCACGTCGGCCATGGCGAGTGCGGCGCAGACCGCGTTGCCGGCGTCGCGGTCGATCTCCTCCTCCGTCTCGCGAGGGACGGGCACGCCGAAGACGGACAGGATGGCGTCGCCGACGAAGCGCAGGGGCAGGCCACCGTGATCCTGAATGACCGGGACCATGGCGCCCATGTAGTCGTGCAGCCAGGCGTCCAGCTCCTCCGGCTCCATCTTCTCCGAAATCGGCGTGAAATTCGCGACGTCGGAGAACAGGACGGTCGCCGTCAGCCGTTGAGGCCGGGGCCGCCCGCCGTCCATGAACAGGTGCCGGCGCTCCCACAGCTCCTTGGCGACCGGCCCCGGCACGTGGCTGGAGAACAGGTTCATCAGCGCCTCGCGGTCGGCCCGCTCCCGGCGGGACAGGAAGGCGGTGACGAGGCCGAGCGCCAGCGCCCATGCCCCCAGCGGCGCGGCCAGCGGCACCCACAGCGCCTGCGCCAGCGCCGCGAACCACAGCCCGGTCAGCAGCGCCGTCCCCCCGGCCAGCAGCAGGGCGAAGGCCAGCGGTCCGTGCATCGCCAGCGCGAGGAGGGAACCGGCCAGCCCGACGGCGACGGTCACCGCCAGTTCGGCCCAGTCCGGCAGGTTCGCCGTCGGCGTCGCCTCGCCCAGGGCCATGCGGAGAAGCTGGCCGGTGGCCTGGGCGTGCACCACGGCGCCAAAGGCGAAGCCGCTGTCCACCGGCGTCCGGAAATAGTCCTTCACGCTGTCGGCGGTGACCGCCACGAACACCAGCCGCCCGGCCAACGCCTCGGCCGGAACCCGCCCCTCCAGCGCCTCCCGCACCGAGAAATCCCGGATCGGCCCCGGCCCCAGGGCGTAGTCGAGCAGGAACTGATAGCCGCGCGCGTCCACCCCGGCATAGCCGCCGTCCGTCGCCTCCACCGGACGCAGCGTGGCGGCGCCCAGCCGCATGTGCTCCGGCTCCTCCGGGTCGGACTGCGGGACGATACCCCGGTGTCCGAGCAGGCGCAGCGCCATGACCATGGACAGCGCCGTGGCGTGCTGCCCCGACGGGTCTTCCAGGAACAGCAGGCTGCGGCGGACCACCCCGTCGGGATCGACCAGGATGTCGGAAAAGCCGATGCGGTCCGGCGTCGCCAGCACCGACGGCGCGGCGATGGCCCCGCCCGCTTCCGACGGCTGGCGGTTGACCCAGACGATGTCGGGGTTCTCCCGCAGCATCCGCTCCAGCTCGCCCTGGCCGTCGCCGATGGGCCAGTTGCGGTAGATGTCCACACCGATGGCCGCCGGCTTCGCGGCGGACAGCGCCTTCAGCAGGTCGGCCAGCTGACCGTCGGACAACGGCCAGCCGAGCGCCGCCAGATCCGCCTCCCGCGCGCCGACCAGCACGATGCGGTCGTCCACCGCCGGCCGGGCGCGCAGCTTCAGCCCGTTGTCGTAGGCCAGCAGGTCGAGCGGTTGCAGCCAGCCCAGCAGATGCATCAGCAGCACCGCGAACACGGCGGCCTGCCCGATCAGCAGCGACGGGACGATCCGCTCCCTCATCGCCAGTTCCCGATCAGCAGGAAGGCGGCCCAATAGCCGGGGTGCTGGTAACGCACATCCGTCAGCATGGAGATCTGGGCCTGCCGCAGCGCCTCCGCCTTGCCGGGCGCGCCGGTGGCCAGCCGCCGATAGAAGTCGGCGATCAGCTGCGACGAAGCCTGGTCGTTGATGAACCACAGCGAGGCGAGCGCGCTGCGCGCCCCCGCCTTGATCGCCACCCCGGCGAGGCCCAGGGCCGCCCGGTCGTCTCCCGCCGCCGTCTGGCAGGCGCTGAGCGTCAGCAACTCCACCGGCTCCTCCCGGTACTGGCTCAGCTTCACGAAGCGCTCGAGCTGGTCCATGCTGAGCCGCCCGTCGTAGGCCAGGATGTAGCTGTCGCTCGCCTCCGGCTCGAATTTTCCGTGCGAGGCGATGTGGACGATGGAGTAGGGCGCCGCGTTCAGCTCCCGCCCCACCCGTTCGATGACGAAGCTGCGGTTTTCCAGCACCGTCCCGCCCAGCGCGCCATGGATCGTCTTGATTTCCGACTCGACGAAGGGCAGGGCGGGGAAGCCCTGCACGCTCTCGGTCAACCCGGCCAGCAGCAGCTCGGCCTGCTGCACGGTCAGCGGCTTCGGCTCCATCAGGCTGAGGCCGGGCGTGACCGCCAGCGCGTAGCGCTCCACCAGGAAACGCTTCCCGTCGTGGAGGGCGGCCATCGGAATGCTGCGCAGCGGCCCGTCCGGCACGAGGACGAGCGTGTCGGCCTTCCGCGCCTCCAGCAGCGGCGTGAAGGGCCGGACCAGCCAGTCGTAGAGCCGCCGCGCATCGCCGAGGAAGCGGGAGCTGGTCCGCTGCTCCAGCTGCCGGCGGAAGCTGGCCGCAACCGCCCCGACCTCGGCCCCGCCGACCGGAACGGTGGCTTGGTGCAGCCCGTCGGACAGGCTCAGCAGCAGCTCCAGCCGGTCGGGCAGCAGGATGGGGTAGAGCACGGCGGTGCCGGGGGCCAGCGGATCGATGGTCTGGACCTTGGCCTTCAGCGCCGCCACGCAGTCGTCCTGGAAATAGTCCTCCAGCTCCGCCGCCTTCAGTTGCTCCAGGGCGTCGCGGGCGGCCACGAGGTGCCGTTGCGCCTGGGGCGTGCCCCGCAGGGCGGAGGCCTGACGGAGCCGCAGGTCGGCGGATTCCAGATAGACCGGCCCGATGGCCTCCCGGAACAGGGAGCCGTAACCGCCATAGGCGCGCAGCAGGTCGGAGCGTATGCGCCGGATGGCGGCGGTCGCGGCGTCATAGGCCATCAGGGCGTCCGCCGTCCGGCCCTGGCTGCGATGCAGCCGCCCGGCCTGCCAGTGCCAGCGGAACAGGAGGTCCGCGGCCATCCTCTCCTGCGCCCAGAAGCTGGCCTCCCGCGTCAGGACGAGCGCATCGTCGGGGCGGCCCATCCGCTCATACAGGGTGCCCAAATATCCACGCGCGGCCGACAGGGTGCGCCGGTCTCCGGCCGCCCGCGCCAGCTCGGCGGCCTTTACGAAGCAATCATGGCTGCGGCGGGCGAGGGAGCCGCGGCTCTGCCGCGCCGCCGCCTGCACGTCCATCAGGGCGATGCCCTGGGCGACGAGCAGAAAGGCCTTTGCGCCGCCGTCCTCCAGCGCCGCCAGATCGCGTTCCACCTCCGTCAGCGCGGCTTCGGCCTGTGCCGGCGCACCCATAGCCGCGAGGCGGCGCGCGGCGTTGATGCCGGCCGTCGCCGCCAGCGCCGGGTCGCCGGCCCGCCGCGCCAGCACGGCGCTCTGTCGGAAGGCGTCCACGGAATCTGGCGTGTCGCGCAGCCGGCCCAGTGTGTTGAGCGCCGCCGCCCGGGTGCGCTCCTGACCGGGATCGATTTCGGCCAGCAGGCGGTCGAGCGCCCTTGCCCAGCCTTCCCGAGCCCGTCCGTCGAACTCGCCCGCACTTCCGACATCCGCCAGAGCGGCGTCAATGGCGGACAGGAGGCCCGGATCGCTGGACTTTTCCGCCAGGGCGCGCGCTCGCAGCAGCTCGTTGAAGGACTGCTCGAGCTTGCCTTCCGCCCGGTGCGCCTCGGCCTGCCGGGCGAGCTGATCGGCCGTCGTCGGGTCTTCGGCGCGAACCATTCCCGCCGCCAGAATGGCAAACTCGGTCAGCAGGCATGGCAGCAGAGAGGCCCGGCCCATGGGCACCCCTCCTCTTTGTCCATTCGGCGGGCAGGAGTCCGACCGGGGACCAGCTTACTCCCCAACCGCATCCGCCCGACACGGCGCAGAGGCGGATGCGTTTCGCCTTTTGCGACTGCGGAAAAGAAGAGCTGACAAAGAAAGAGCTCCGCGCGGATGGCGCGGAGCCCGAGGTTTCTCACTTGGCAAATCCGAAGCGGAAGGAAACGCGAAGCTCAGCCCAGGAGGGCCTCCACCGCGGTGGTGTAGAAGGACGGCCCGTCGCTGTAGGGGGCGGTGACGATGGCGTCGGCCGGCAACTCGGCCAGGGCGACGCCCTGGAGCAGCACGGCGTTGCCGGCGCCGAAGTCGACCACCGTGCCGTCGGCGTTCTGGCTGAGCACCGGATCGCCGGCCCCGTTCATGTTCGACATGACGATGATCTGGTCGCTGCCCGGCGTGAAGTCGGTGATGGCGTCCACGCCGCTGCCCGGCTCGAACACGAACCAATCCCAACCGGCCCCGCCGGTCAGCGTGTCGTTGCCGACCCCGCCCCACAGGTCGTCGAAACCGGCGCCGCTGACCAGCACGTCGTCCCCGGCGTCGCCGAACAGCTTGTTCCACGTGCCCTCGGTGTCGGCCCCGGTGCCGCCGTAGCTGTCCGCATAGATCATGTCGTCGCCAGCGTTGCCGGTGATGGTGTCCGCCCCGGCTCCGCCAAAGATCTGGTCGTTGCCGCCCAGTCCTTTGAAAGTATCGTCAATGGAAGTGCCCTGCAGCGTGTCGGCGCCTTCGGTCGCGGTCGCAGTGATGGTCATCGCAATCTCCGTGGTGTGACTGGGCATCGCCCGGTGACTGCGATTAAAACGTACGAGGAGCTCGGCATCAGTTCACGCAATCACTGAGCATCATCAGATTTTGTTATTTTATTTCTTCTTTCGATGATCGCGGAGCAGGAGTCACTACACGAAAGTGACCTTCAACTTTGCGCATGTTGAGACAGGGTGTCCGCGTGTTGCATGGATGGGCTTGCTGGCGTAGGCAGAGGCCCCGTCCGCTCTCTGGTTGTACATCATGCCGCAAAAGGCCAACGCCGCTCGTCGTCATCACATTCCCCGGCCCAAGTGCCGGGTGACGAACTGGGCAGAGTACGATGCCACCTTGCGGCAGCGGGGCAGCCTGACGGTCTGGGTCACTGATGAGGCGATTGCGAGCTGGAAGGCGGCGCCACGGACGACACGGGGCGGGCAGCCCAACTACTCGGATCTGGCAATCACGACAGCATTGATGCTGTGCGCGGTCTTTCACTTGGCGTTGCGCCAGACCGAAGGGCTGATCGGCTGCATCCTGCAGCTGCTCGGGCTCGACCTGCCGGTGCCCGATCGTTCCACCATCGCCCGGCGCACCAGGACCGTCGCGCTGCCCAGCAAGCCACGCTCATCCAGCGGCCCCCTTCACCTGTTGGTGGACAGCACGGGGCTGAAGCTGTGCGGGCCGAGCGAATGGTTGATCGAGAAGCATGGCACGAAGAAGCGGCGCTCCTGGAGGAAGTTGCACCTCGGCGTGGATGCGGAGAACGGCCGGATCGTTGCGGCCACGCTGACCGACCGCGACGGCGACGATGCCGCTCAGGTCGGGCCGTTGCTCGACCAGATCGACGAACCGGTGGCCGCGCTCACCGGGGATGGTGCCTATGACCGGACTGGGGTTTACGCCTCGGTCCACCAGCGTCATCCCGAAGCCGCGGTCGTGGCACCGCCCCGTGCCGACGTTGTGCTCAGCGACACCGCCGCGACCGCGCCCACGCAGCGCGACCGGCACATCCAGATGATCGCGGAGAACGGCCGGATGGCTTGGCAACGGGACAGCCAGTACAATGTGCGGGCGCGGGTAGAGGGTCAGATCGGCCGCTGGAAGCAGGTCATCGGACCGGCCCTGCGCTTCCACGCCGATGAGGCGCAAGCCACCGAGGTGGCCATCGCCGCCGCAGTCCTCAACCGCATGCTCGACCTCGGACGCCCGAACTCTGTCCGCGTCTCCTGATCACGGAGGCGAGCCAGGCGGAACTGTAGCCCCGGCCACGTCCGGCTACACCGCCAACGCCATTGTCCACCATGGACGGCTGGACGAGGGCGCGTCGCTGTTGAGCAAACCCTTCAGCCGCGAGGCGTTGGCGGCCAAGATGCGCCACGTGTTGGAGAGCTATGCAGGAAATTGGGTGACGGTCTGGTCAGGCGGCGTCCTGTGAGGCGGCTTCGGTGACCTCGATGCCGTCACGGAATGTGACGCCCTGGATGACCTTGGGCAACTGGTTTTCCCCCTGCAGGCGGCGCCACGTCTTCGCGGCGGCAGTGATCAGCTTGAAGACCATCAGCTTGGCGGTGTCTTGCGAGAGCGCCCCCTTGGTGCGGACGGTCCGGTGGCGGACGGTGGCGAACACGCTTTCGATGGGGTTGGTGGTCCGCACATGGTCCCAGTGCTCGGCGGGGAAGGCGTAGAAGGCGAGCAGCGACCTGGACATTGTCATCGACGTCAGCCCGCTGGCCGAACGGCCTGAAGATTGCCGTCGGGCCGGACTGGAGCGTGGGGTGCACACGACAGGGTACCCGGCGCACCTTCTGGAAGCGGGCCATGGCCGTTTGGCAAGCCACGACCGCGCCAGCACGAACGAGTTGCGCGCATGTTGAGTGCGAAGCGCTATTTCCGTTCCCGCGACACTGCCGACCCGTCATATGCCCATTGAATGATCGACGTTCCCCATGAGACCCAGTACGGTCCTGGGACATTCGGACTTCTCGCTATCAAGCCACCACATGCCCAACGACCAACCGACGTCGCCCCGTCTCGGCACCAAAGGCGATGCCCCTCGTGACGACTGACAGGTGGCTCGGCCTGGTCACGACCGAGAAGGCTTCCACGTGGGTCCCGCTGCTTCTGCTTCTGATCGCAGCCCCCCTGTTCGCCATCATCCTCACCAGTGCTTTCAGCGTCAGGACCGAGCAGGAAGCCGAACTTTACGAAGAGGCCAACCGTTGGCTCATCAACATCGAAGATGAGCAGAAGCATGTCTTTGGCGAAGCCGGCCGCGCGCTGAGTGCGCTCATCGACACCGGGGTCGGGGCGATGAGCTCAGCCCAATGCGCCACTGTCCTGGCGCGTCTGAGAACATACTACCCACGTCACTTTATGTTCACCGTCACCGACGCCAATGGTGTCATTCGGTGCTCCACCGAACCCTTAGCGCTCGGTCACTCCATTGCGGATCGGTCCACCTTCCAACAAGCCCACATCACTGACGGCATCATTCAGGGCTTAAGCCGACCGTCAGAGTATTCTGGCAAGCCGATGATTCCATTGGTCAGGCGGTACGTGGATGATGCCGGACGGTTTGCCGGAACCGTCAACGCGGTGATCGACACCGCCTGGCTTGAAGATCTCCTGCAGCGCAAGCCCTTGCCTCCGCACGCCAGCCTGTTGATCGCGGACCGGGCGGGGACGCTGTTCGCGCGTGCTCCGGAAGGCAGTGCCCCTCCGGGAGGGTTGCCGGAGTTCCTGCACCCGCTGCTCGGGGCAACGCAACGCGAGGTGACCGACATCGATGACGGCAGGGGCAGGCGTCTGATTACGGCGCATTCGCCGCCGGAAGTCGGCGTGAGGGAAACCCGCAGCATCCTGAATATCGATCGGGATGGCAGGATGGCAGTGGCCGACGCCGCGATGCTGCGGTCGCTGCTGATTTCCGCAACCGTACTCCTGGGATCGGTGCTGGCGGTGTCATGGGTGCTGCGCCGTCACTTGCGCTACCGCGAGCGCACCGAGGAGGAACTCAAGCGCGCCAAGACCATCTCCGAACAAGCCGCAGCCGCTCAGCGCCGGCAGTTTGACGAGTTGGAAAGCCTCTACCACACCGCCCCCATTGGCCTCGCCGTGTTCGATCGCGCCCTGAACTTCGTCCGCGTCAATGAGGCCTTGGCCGAGATAAATGGCGTGTCGGTCGCCGACCACATCGGGCGGCATGCATGGGACGTTGTCCCATCCCTGCGCGAAACGGCGGAGCCCCTGCTTCGCCAAGTCCTCGACACCGGAGAAACCGTCCGCGGCGTTGAACTGCACGGCACGACGGATCGCCACCCCGGCACCGAACTCGACTGGATCGAGGACTTCTACCCTCTGAAGGGGGCCGACGGCACGGTCGTCGCGGTTGGCGTCATTGTCCGTGACGTGACGGAAGAGCGCCGGGCCAAGCAGTTGCTGGACGCCGCCAAGCGGGAAGCCGAGGCGGCCTCGCGGTCGAAGTCCAAGTTCCTGGCCGCCGCCAGCCATGACCTTCGCCAGCCCATGCAGTCGCTGTTCCTGTTCGCTGGAGCGTTGGAACGGCACCTCGACGGATCGGGACGGGAGAAACTGGCCCATCTTGAGCGTAGTCTGGATGCCCTTAAGGGGTTGCTCGACAGCCTGCTCGACGTGTCCAAGCTTGACGCCGGCTTGGTGAAGGTCACGCTCGAGGACTTCCCCTTGAACACCGTCATCGACGAACTCCGTATCGCCTACCAGCCGGTCGCCGAGAGCCGGGGGCTGACATGGCATATGCTCGACTGTTTCGAGACGGTCCGCAGCGACCGTGTCCTTTTGGGGCGCCTGCTGCGCAATCTGATCGAGAATGCGGTGCGTTACACCGAGCGCGGGGGTATCACGGTCCGCTGCGTGCCGGAGCCGGAGCGCATCCGGATTGAGGTGGAAGACACCGGGATCGGCATTCCATCGGAGGAACTCGACCGCATCTTCGACGAGTTCCATCAGGTTGCCAACGTCGAGCGCAACCGGCAGCAGGGGCTCGGACTGGGCCTCGCGATCGTGCAGCGGATCGCCAGCCTGCTTGGCTATCAGGTCAACGTCCGGTCCCAAGTCGGTCACGGCTCGACGTTCATCTTTGCGGTTCCGCGCGGAGCCGCCGCATTGCCCTCTGGTCCGGTCGAAGAGGCGGGGGTCGCACGGCTGGACCGGGAGTGGCTTGCCGTTGTCATCGACGACGATGTGATGGTGCTGATGGCCTTGCAGACGATGCTTAAAGACTGGGGCTGCACCGTTGTCGTTGCGTCGAGTGCCGATCAGGCCATCGATCGCCTGCGCGTTGCCGGGCGATGCCCTGATATCATCTTGGCTGACTACCGGTTGGGCCAAGGGCGTCTGGGAACGGAGGCGGTTGCCCGGATACGGGACTCCTGCCGGCACACCATCCCTGGGGTCCTGTTGACCGGGGAAACCGGCACGGAGAGCTTGCGTGAGGCGGCCGCCCATGGGCTCCTCATCCTGCACAAGCCGGTTTCGGCCAAGCTCTTGGCCGAAACGTTGCGCACACAGTTGAATGTGGCTACTCAAGAAACTGGACAAAACGCCACATGAACTGAAGCCCAGCCGACGGCAATGGCATGAACATCATGACCAGCTTGGACGTGCCGGTCACCCGCAAGATCGCCTGATCATCGTTCGGTTATGATGAATTCGGTCAGCGCGCCAACTTGTCCTCCAGCGCCCTGGCGCCGCTGGGCGGCCTTGACGTTTGGTCGTGAGGCCGGTCAGGGCGCGGCGACATCGAGGAGGCCGTCAAGGACGCGGTCACGGAGGGTTGATCAAAGGGGTGGGGTGCGTGATCACCCGGCGTTGACCGGCGCCAAGTGCTCATGGTTCGCGTCAGACAGGAGCTGTGCCCCGTCTTTGGCCGCTGCCGGGTTTCCGCCCCAGGCCGGCGGCCTTCGCCAGGTTCGAGCGGGTCGCGGCGTAGCTCGGCGCCACCATCGGATAGTCCGCCGGCAGGCCCCAGCGCGTGCGGTATTCGTCCGGAGTCATGCCGTAGGCGCTCTGCAAGTGGCGCTTCAGCATCTTCAGCTTCTTGCCGTCCTCCAGGCAGACGATGTAGTCCGACGTCACGGACTTACGGATCGGCACGGCCGGGGCCGGACGCTCCGCCTCCGTCGGCGGCAGAGCCTTCCCAAGGCTAGCAAAAGCCGCGTAGACGGAAGTGATCACGGACGGCACAGTCTGCATCGAAACGTTGTTGTTCTCGAGATATGCGGCAGTGACAGTTGCAGTCAGTGCCGTAAGATCGAGGTCTCGGTCGGTCACGGTATTCACCAGAAGGCATTTCAGTGAGGATAGAACGTTGTTGGTTCCTGTAAAAGTCCAAAAGCCAAGCCCATTTTGGTCAAAAAAGGGCCCAGTTGGGCTGTTCCGTTCCGGACATTGTGCTGTTTGGCAGGGTAAACCGCCGCATCCTGCACGGCCTTCATCGTGCGTGCCACACCGTCGCCGATCCGATGATCAGCCACTATGACGTACCCAAACATTCCGGCCATCGCGCAACGCCACAGCATGCGCTTTCTGCCGCTGGCCGCCATTTGACGCCGGGGAATGGCGAGGCCGCGCTGCGTCGGCTGGAGGCGTGGAACCGGCAGGTGGGGATCATCCGGCGTCAATTGGAAAAGATCTTTGGCACTTGGAAGCGCAGCTGTGGCTTGCGCCGCGCCCGCTACTGCGGCTTGGCGCGTTTTAGTCTGCAGGTTCGGCTCACCTCCATCGCCGACAACCTGCGCCGAGCGGCGACCGTCCCGAAGCCCGTCCCAGCATGGATCAGGGGAGAAATGTGTCTACAGCACCCCTGCCTCCGTCCTCAGCACCCTCGGCTATGGGCTACCAACCAACCGCCTCCATGGCACTCAACGCCCGGATCTCCCGCTAGATACTCCCATCCGCGCGCACGTCTCATGAGAGGTAGCGAACGGACCTGAATTTCGGAATTGCAACAGCTTTAGCAGAAGTTGATAGAAATCCATGCCGAAGTTTACGTTGATGCTCAAGTAGAGTTTGCAATTGAAAATTATCTTTAGAAAGCGCTGATTAAACGATTGATTCGGAAGGGGGAGAGGCACTCTGGTATCGAGAAGACAATGTCTTTGGCGCCCAGATTTTTCAAAGATAATTTTCAGAAGAAAGCGACACCGGAAATGAGCGGCAGCGCCGGGCAGTGCCAGAAAGTTACAGCCGGGTACGTCGCCCCGCTCTGCCAAACGCTGCAATATGGCTGCGATTTGACTTTCCGCGCGCCGAATTCCGCGCTCGTAGAAGGTCCGGCCAATCTCCGGAAAACGACCGGTTTCAGCCATCACGAGGCGGGTCACGGCAAGCGCTGAAGGGGACAGTATCAAGTTCAGATAGGCTCGCGCCGTGTTCTCCAGTACAGCCTCGGTTCCCTTTTCCTCCACCTGCACAGCGGCAAGGGCAGACCAGGTCAAAGTCCCGACTTCCTCGACATAGGCTGCGAACAGTGCCGCTTTGGAAGGGAAATAACGATAGAGCGTGCTCTTGGAGCCGCCCACCTCGGCGGCGATACCATCCATCGAGGCATCGGAATAGCCCTGTCGAAGAAAGGTTCGGCCGGCGATCGTCAGGATTGCGGTCCGCCGGACGGATGTACCTGCTGGCATGGTCAAACACCCTCCGATCGACTAGTTCACGGTGTGGTCATGCCCGATCACGCGGCGGCAATATTTCGGACTTGCGCAGCAGCCGTATCCAGAAAGGCCTGAGCAAGGCCGGGATCGTTGACGACACGCGAGAGCGTCAGCGCACCGACCATCAATGAAAGAATTGCCATCGCCTTGCTTTTGAACTCTTCGCCCTGCGTTTCCGAAATCAGACGTTCGAGGATGTCGAGATAAGTCCTGATCCCAGCTTCGAACGACGCCTTCACCGCGACGCCGTGTCTAGCGGCGTCGGAACCGAGCGCCACGATTGGACAACCGTCGGTCTTTTCCTCGCGGTGCCCGGCGCTGAGATAGAAGCCGATCACCGGGCCAAGCGGATCCTCAGGATTTGCAGTGACCGCCGCTGTCCATCGGCAGTAAGCGCTCTCCAACGCCCGCGTCGACGCCTGAGCCGCCAAATCCTCCTTAGAGGCGAACTGCTTGTAGAAGCCACCCTGGGTCAGGCCCGCTGCCTCCATCAAATCCTTGAGACCGATGCCGTCGAAACCGTGCTCCCGAAAAAGACGGCTCGCCACGTTGATCACAGTCTGCCGGTTTTCCTCAGCCTGAATGCGACTCACACGCATGGTACGCTCCTATTTAGATTTCGAATGACATCTATAGGAGATATGGATGACGGACACAATTCTCCACCTCGACCTACTCCGCAGGACGTCTCCGAGGTAGCGGATGGGAAGCGTGATGCCGGCCCCAGGCACCACCCATCATCGCGGCGGCCGTCAGAAGCCCGTACGAAACCGCTGCCAGGGCCGTGATCTGGAACAGGGTCGAAAGTCCGGCACCGAACCAGATCACCGCCGCCCAGCCGATGAAGGCGGCGATGATCATGCGGACGGTGCCGGCCAGGACGGGAAACAGGACACGCTTGGCTCCCTGGCTGGCGAAATAGAGCGCCAGCCCCAACCCGACCGCACCGTAAGCCGGTGCCACGTTCCGCAGATAGTGGGTGCCCATTGACAGCACCTGGGGATCATCGCTGAACAGGCCGATCCAGGCTTGCGGGAAGAGTGCGGCGGCAAGGCCGATGGCCTCGGTCATCCCGAAGGCGATGGCCGCGCCGGTCCAGGCTATGCTGCGCGCCCGCGCCGGCTGCCCGGCCCCGATGTTGTGGCCGACCATGGTGACCAAGGCGGTGCCGAGCCCGAAGATCAGCGGAATCTGGATGTAATCGAGCCGCGAGGCGATGCCGTACCCGGCGATGGCATCGGCGCCGAACCGGCCGACCGCGGCGGTGACGAGGGTGACGGTGAGATTGACCTGGACGGTGCCGATCGCCGACAGGAAACCGACCCCGAGGATATCCTTGAACAGGCGGGCGCGCAGGGTAACGACCCTGAGCTTAAGCAGGCTCCTCGAAGAGCGCAGATACAGCGTCAGTGCAAGCGCCGCGAACAGATAGTAGATGACCACCGCGGCCCCGCCGCCGGCAACGCCGAGACGGGGCAAGGGGCCCCAGCCGAAGATCAGGGCCGGCGACAGGAGGATGAGGAGCACGGTGCCGGCCGAGATCACATACGCCGGCACCCTCACATTCCCGGCGCCGCGCAGGACCGACGACAACAGGGCGGTGAGCCAGACCGGAATGGAGCCGGCGAACACGGCCCCGGAATAGGTGAGCGCCGCCGTCAGCGCCGGTCCGGTTCCTCCCATCGCCCGATAGAGGATCGGTCCGGCGAGAAGAGCCGCCACGGTGAAGAGCAGGCCGAATGCGCCGGCCAGGACGACCGCGTGCCAGAGCAGCGCTTCCGCATCCTCGCGGCGTTTCGCCCCCAAGGCCCGCGCGACGGCCGAGGAGACGCCGCCGCCGATGCCGCCATTCGCCATCATCTGCATGAGCATGAGCACGGGAAAGACCAGGGCGACTCCGGCGAGCGCATCGGTCCCGAGAAAGCCGACGAACCAAGTCTCGGCCACCCCGACCAGCGTCTGGACGACCAGCACCAGGGTCGTCGGCACCGCGAGGCGGAGCATTGTCGGCACCACCGGCCCGTCGAGAACGCCGGGCGGCACTTTGTAGGCTGGTGCCGGGGCCGCCGGACCCTCCCGACGGGACAGGGCGGTCATGGACTCTCCTTTCTTGCAGCGGATGTAACGGGTTTCCTCCCAAAACGGGATCAGACCGGCAGCCGCAGCATCTTGCGCAGGCTCTTGTCGAAGGCGGCGGCCGGGACGAATCGGCGCAGGAGGCTGACCTGCTGGGCGAGTTTCCCCGCCGGGTAGCGCAGCTTCGGTTCGGAGTCCGTCGCGGCCTTGACGATGGTTTCGGCCACGGTCTCGGGCGTGTCGCCCTTCCTGATCGCGTCCTCGACGGCCACGGTCACGCCGGCAAGCGCCGACGCATAGGCGTCGAGCGACCGATCCGGCTTGATGAGGTTCCTGTCGAACGAGGTCCGGGTATAGGCGGGCTCGACCAGCGTGACCCGGATGCCGAGCGTGCGCAGTTCATGGTCAAGCGATTGGGAGTAGCCCTCCACCGCATGTTTCGTCGCCGCGTAGAGCGCGAAACAGGGGGCCGGAATGAAGTCGTGCGCCGAGCTGAGATTGATGATCCTGCCGCTTTTCTGGCGCCGCATGATCGGCAGCACGGCGTTGGTCATGCGGATGACGCCGAACATGTTCACGTCGAACAGCGCCCGTGCCTGGGCGAGCGAGGACTCCTCCGCACCGCCGAAAAGCCCGACGCCGGCATTGTTGACCAGCAGATCGATGCGGCCGGCGTCGTCCAGCACCTCATCGACCAGGGCGGCCACGGAGGCGTCGTCGGTGACGTCGCAGCTCAGCATGGTGACGCCCTCGGGGCCCTTGGCATCCGCGTGACGGCTGGTTCCGAACACATCGAATCCTGCGGCTTGCAGGGTCTTGGCCGCCGCGTAGCCGATGCCGGACGACGCGCCCGTCACCAAGGCGATGCCGCGATCGATCTTTGCCATCGAACTCTCTCTTTCTTCCTTGTGTCGGGATCGGCCCCGGAAGCGCCGCCGATAGCGGTGCCGCCATGTGAGAGCGTCCTGCTATTTAGATTGCGGACGACATCTATAATCGATATAGATGTCGTCCGCAATCTAATTTGGTCGAGGCGGCGGGCATGAAAAAGAGACCCATGGTCGTGGCGGGTGGCGTTCTGACGGCGGCGCTGGGCGCCGCCGCGGTCGTGACGCTGTCCATGCACACACAAGAGGCGTCGGCGGTGAGCGACCCCCGGCAAGAGGCGCCGATCGTCCGGCTTGCCGCGGCGGTTCCGGTCGCCGGATCGGAGCGCGGCTTCACCGGCGTCGTCGGGGCAAGGGTGCAGAGCAATCTCGGGTTCCGCGTCCCCGGCAAGATCATCGAACGGCTGGCGACGGTCGGGCAGCCGGTCAAGGCCGGGCAGCCGCTGATGCGCATCGACGAGACGGACCTGCGCCTCGCCCTCACGGCAAAGCGCAACGCGGTCGCCGCGGCGCGTGCAACGGCCGTGCAGACCCAGGCGGACGAACGGCGCTACGCCAGTCTGGTCAATGACGGCTGGGCCACCCGGCAGCGTCATGAACAGGCGAAGGCCGCGCTGGACACCGCCAGGGCGCAGCTCGCCAGTGCGGAAGCCGATGCGCGGGTCGCCGAGAACGAGGCGACCTATTCGGTCCTGGTCGCCGACAGCGACGGCACGGTGGTCGAAACGCTCGGCGAACCGGGACAGGTCGTCGCCGCCGGCCAGACCGTCGTCCGGATCGCCCAGGCCGGCCCGCGCGAGGCGGTGGTGGCGCTGCCCGAAACCATCCGGCCGCAGATCGGCTCGCCGGCTGAGGCCAGCCTCTACGGCGCAGACGGGCAGCGCTACGGCGCGCATCTGCGGCAGCTGTCGGACGCCGCCGATGCCCAGACCCGCACCTACGAGGCGCGCTACGTGCTCGACGGCGACGCCGCCTCGGCACCGCTCGGGGCGACGGTCACCATCAGGCTGGCCGGATGGACGGCGGGCCGGACGGGTCAGGCGGACATGCAGGTGCCGCTGGGAGCCGTGCTGGACGACGGCCGGAAAACCGGTGTCTGGACCCTGGACCGCGCCAGTTCGACGGTGCGCTTCCAGACGGTCCGGCTGGTCCGGGTGAGCGGCGAGACCGCCGTGATCTCCGGGCTCGGCCTCGGTGATCCGGTGGTATCGCTCGGCGCCCATCTTCTCCAGGACGGAGTCCGTGTTAGGACCGCCGCCGAGAGCGGAGGCCAGTGATGGGCCTCAATCTTTCCGCCATCGCCGTCCGTGAACGGGCCGTCACCCTGTTCTTCATCCTCCTGCTGGCGGCGGGAGGCGCCTTCGCCTTCGTCATGCTCGGCCGGGCGGAGGATCCCTCCTTCACCATCAAGACCCTGACGGTCACCAGCGTGTGGCCGGGCGCCACCGCGCGCGAGATGCAGGATCTCGTCGCCGAACCGCTGGAGAAGCGCCTTCAAGAACTGAGCTGGTACGACCGGGTGGAGACGACGACGCGGCCCGGCTATGCCTATATGACCTTAACGCTGAAGGACAGCACGCCGCCGGCCAAGGTGCAGGAGGAGTTCTATCAAGCCCGCAAGAAGATGGGCGACGAGACGCGCAACCTGCCGCCCGGCGTGCTCGGCCCCTTCGTCAATGACGAGTATTCCGACGTCAGCTTCGCCCTCTATGCGTTGAAGGCCAAGGGCCTTCCGATGCGCGAGCTGGCACGGCAGGCGGAGACGATCCGCCAGAACCTGCTGCATGTGCCCGGCGTCAAGAAGGTCAACATCCTGGGCGAGCGTCCGGAACGGATCTTTGTCGAGTTCTCCTATGCCAAGCTGGCGACCCTCGGCGTGTCGGCCCAGGACATCATCGCCGCCTTGCAGCGGCAGAACACCGTCACGCCGTCCGGCTCGATCGACACCCAGGGGCCCCAGGTCTTCATCCGGATCGACGGTGCCTATGACGGGGTGCAGGCGATCGCCGACACGCCAATCGTCGCCGCCGGGCGGACGCTGAAGCTGTCGGACATCGCGGAGGTCCGCCGCGGCTACGAGGATCCGCCGACCTACATCATCCGTCACCAGGGCGAACCCACCGTCATGCTGGCGACGGTCATGCAGGAGGGCTGGGACGGCCTCGCGCTCGGCAAGGCGCTGGAGGAGCGGGCGGCCGGCATCGCGCGGTCGCTGCCGCTCGGGATGACGCTCGACAAAGTGACCGATCAGGCCGTCAATATCACCTCGGCGGTCGACGAGTTCATGATCAAATTCGCCATGGCGCTGGGCGTGGTGCTGCTGGTCAGCCTGCTCAGTCTCGGCTGGCGCGTCGGCATCGTCGTGGCGGCGGCCGTGCCGCTGACGCTCGCCGTCGTCTTCCTCATCATGCTGGAAACCGGCCGCTTCTTCGACCGCATCACGCTCGGCGCGCTGATCCTGTCGCTCGGCCTGCTGGTGGACGACGCCATCATCGCCATCGAGGTGATGGTGGTGAAGATGGAGGAGGGCGTCGACCGCATCAGGGCGGCCGCTTATGCCTGGAGCCACACGGCGGCGCCGATGCTGTCCGGAACGCTGGTGACGATCGCCGGCTTCCTGCCGGTTGGGTTCGCGCGCTCCACCGCCGGCGAATATGCCGGCAACATCTTCTGGGTCGTGGGATTCTCCCTGATCGTCTCCTGGATCGTCGCGGTGGTCTTCACGCCCTATCTGGGCATCAAGATGCTGCCGGCGATCAAACCGGTCGCCGGCGGTCACGAGGCGATCTACGGCACTCCGAACTACCAGCGCCTGCGGCGGGTCATCAGCTTCGCCGTGCGGCACAAGGTCCTGACCTGCGGCGTCGTCGGCATCGCCTTTGCCGTCGCCATCGTCGGCATGGGCGGCGTAAAGCAGCAGTTCTTCCCGACCTCCGACCGTCCCGAGGTGCTGGTGGAGGTCCGTCTGCCGGAAGGCACCAGCATCGAGACGACGACAGCCTCGGTCGAGAAGATCGAACACTGGCTGGCCGAACAGCCAGAGGCGAAGATCGTCACCAGCTATGTCGGCCAAGGCGCTCCCCGCTTCTTCATCGCCCTGTCGCCCGAACTGCCCGATCCCGCATTCGCCAAGATCGTCGTGCTCACCCCGGACGCCGAGACGCGCGAGGCCCTGAAGCACCGGCTGCGGCAGACGGTGGCGCAGGGATTGGTGCCCGAGGCCTATGTCCGCGTCACTCAGCTCGTGTTCGGACCCTACACACCGTTCCCGGTCGAATTCCGGGTGATGGGCCCCGATCCGGCGCAGTTGTACGCCATTTCCGAAAAAGCCCTCGCCATCATGCGGAGCGTGCCGGATGTCCGGCAGGCCAACCGGGATTGGGGCAACCGCACGCCGGTGCTTCGCTTCACCCCGGACCAGGATCGCCTGAACCTCATCGGTCTCTCACCGGCGGAGGTCGGGCAGC
Source organism: Azospirillum baldaniorum (assembly GCF_003119195.2). Classification (NCBI taxonomy): domain Bacteria; kingdom Pseudomonadati; phylum Pseudomonadota; class Alphaproteobacteria; order Rhodospirillales; family Azospirillaceae; genus Azospirillum; species Azospirillum baldaniorum. Next base: position 149,905 of record NZ_CP022261.1, read on the forward strand.
AACTCCAGTTCCTTCTGACCGGGATCGCCGTCACCCAGGTGCGCGAGGACATCCGCAACGTCCCCATCGTGGCGCGCAGCGCCGGCGGAGAACGTCTGGACCCGGCGCGTCTGACGGATTTCTCCCTGACGAGCCGGACCGGCCAGCAAATCCCGCTCGACCAGATCGGCCATGCCGATATCCGCCTGGAGGAGCCGATGATGAAGCGCCGGGACCGGACATCCGTCATCACGATCCGCTCGGACTACAACGAGGCGACCCAGCCGCCGGAGGTCTCCAAGCAGATCATGACGGCTCTTGAACCGCTAATCGCCTCGCTTCCGGTCGGCTATCGCATCGAAGCGGGCGGGTCGATCGAGGAATCCGTCAAGGCCAACACCGCCCTCGGCAAGGTTTTCCCGGTCATGATCGCCGCCATGCTGGTCTTCATCATGCTGCAGGTGCGGTCCTTCTCGATGATGGCCATGGTCCTGCTGACCGCACCGCTCGGCGTCGTCGGCGTCGTGCCCATGCTGCTCGCCTTCAACCAGCCCTTCGGCTTCAACGCCATCCTCGGGCTGATCGGTCTAGCCGGCATCCTGATGCGCAACACGCTGATCCTGACCGAACAGATCAAGGAGAACCAGGCGGCCGGCCTCGACGATTATCACGCCGTCATCGAAGCCACGGTGCAGCGGACGCGGCCGGTGATCCTGACCGCCCTCGCTGCGGTGCTGGCCTTCATCCCCCTCACGCACTCGGTCTTCTGGGGGTCGATGGCCTACACGCTGATCGGCGGCACGGCGGTCGGCACCGTACTGATCCTGCTGTTTCTCCCCGCTCTCTATGCGGCATGGTTCCGCATCAAGCCGGCGGCTGTCAGTGACACGTCAAGCTCCCATGCCCGTCTGGGAGTAATCTGACGGGCTTGCAAAATGGTCGTTCGACAAGAGGGGCCACCTCATAGCTCGTCCGGCAATCGGCCCTTTCCCGGCCAGCCTCCACCCTGTCCGCTAATCCGCCTTGACGACGGCTTTCCGGACACACAGTTTGCCGGACGGGTTTCCGGACAAAGGATGGGGCGGGATGGCGGCGATCGGCTACGCGCGGGTGTCGACGGCCGACCAAGACCCGGCGCTCCAGCTCGACGCCCTTACCAAGGCCGGCTGTGCCCGGGTGTTCGAGGATAAGGCGTCCGGCGCCAAGACCGACCGCCTTGGGCTGGCGGCGGCCTTGGCCTTCTTGCGCGAGGGCGACGTGCTGGTGGTCTGGAAGCTGGATCGTCTCGGCCGCTCGCTGCCGCACCTGATCGAGACGGTAACCGCGTTGGAAGGCCGCGGCGTCGGCTTCCGCTCCCTAACGGAGACGATCGACACGACCACGCCCGGTGGCCGGCTCATCTTCCATATTTTCGGCGCCCTCGGGCAGTTCGAGTGCGACCTCATCCGGGAACGGACCCGTGCCGGCCTCGACGCCGCCGTGGCCCGCAGCCGTCGGGGCGGACGAAAACCGGTGGTGACGGAGGAGAAGCTCCGCCGGGCCAGAATGCTCATCGCCCAGGGTCTCACGGTTCGCGAGGCCGCGGCACGGATCAAGGTGGGCAAAACCGCGCTGTACGCGGCGCTCGGCGAAGCGTCCTCGGACGCTTCGGAACTCTCCACCTGAAGGGTTCCGCCTACGTTCTCACGAACCGGACAATCTGATCATTCGACTTTGCGCATTTCAGGAATGCCGTCTCGCTTAGGAGCCGGTTCACAAGTCCAGCAATAATGCAGATGATGGGGGGTTACGGCGCGTAGCAGGCGATGTCGACGAGCCGGCGGAGAAACGGTGGCGGTGTTTGGAGCATGTCCCCTTTCGCGGGCGACATGACGGCCTGCTCGAACCACAGGTGCTGGCGCAGACGGGCCAAGGCGTCGGCGAAGGTGGGCGCTGGTTTCGGATACCAAATGGCGCGCCGGGGCGAGAGAGCGAGGCGGCCGGCATTCTGATGGACGTACAGCGTGATCAACGAGTAAAGCCCGAACAGCAGCGGTGCGGTGCGGAACACCGCCGGATCCGCCCACTGTCGCTGGGTTTCGATGCCGAGATGTGCCCGGCTCTCTTCGTACGTCGTCTCCATCGCCCAACGGCGGTTGAACCATTCCAGGACGGTGCGTGGTGGCACCGACAGGTCAGTGCACAGAAAGGCTTCCGGATCGCGCCGGCCATCGGGATAGCGCACCATCACCCAGAGGATCGGCACGAGCGGCTTGCCCTGGTGGTGCCACAGCGCCGTGCCGCAGGCATAGTCGATCCAGCCGCTGGAGCGCCACCGGGTTCGACTTGGTTGGGCAGCCCGGCGCCAGACCGTTGCCTTGTCCGTCAGACGGGACCGCAAGTTGGGCTGGCGGGCACCCTTCACCACCTGCTGCAAGGTCAAGGGCGGGTCTGGTGGCGGATCGAACAGGCGCGCATCCAGGCGCAGCAGGATGGCCCGGGCCCAGGTGGTGGTCAGCCGGTAATGCCGGCCCTGTGCCTCACACCAGGCGCGGCTCGGCACAAGTGCGCTCAGCACCGGCAGCCCCCAAATGCGGCCGGCGAATGGAACCTCGACCAGCAGCATGGCGGTCATCCAGCGCAGCCCGCCGCTAGTGACCGTCTGCTCCGTCGAGGACCGGACGGAGTCGAAGCAATGACTGGCTGGGCGGACATGGGCTCCCCGGCGCCGTTCAAGAGTATGGTCGACACCGATGACGATCGGGCCGTCCGGGACGAAGGCGCTGACCAGGGCGTTCAGCAGGGTGCGTGCGAGTTTCAGCCCCGACCAACGGTTCCGGCAGGCCTGGTTCGCCGATGTCCTGACCAAACTCGCCAGCGGGCATCTGACTACCAGGCTCGATGAGCTGCTGCCCTGGAGCTATGCTCAGCAGGCCGAAACTGCCGTGGCCTGAAAACACCGCTTACGGCGATATGGCAAACCGCCCTGTACAACCGCGCCCCCACCGCGCGCCAGGGCCTCGCGCGCGGGGACGGTCAGCCCGCCCCCATTGTCTCACCCAGGCCAGCTTTATGACGGCTTCTCCCGGATCCGGTGCCGTCGGGCGCAGTTTCTGATTGGCGCTCCGACAGCATGACCCGGATGGAGGAATACCGTCAGCGACGGCATTCCTTTCTGTTGCGGTTACGGAGCTGGATTCCACATGACCGGCGCCAGTCGATAGCCGTCATCTTCGCGCGTCAGATGACCCAGAGCCGGGAAAGGAAAATGAAAGCCTTGTAGCAGGATCCGTTCCGCCACCACTCGATCATACAACATTCGCCGTGACCGCTCCGCCGTGACCGGGTCCATATCCGTGGCCCCATGCCAGCCTGGATGACGGATGAACAAGGCGGGATGCGTGGTCACGTCGCCCTGAACGATCAGCTTGTCAGTACCGGAGGCGATGACGAAGGACGAATGGCCGGGGGTATGTCCGGGAGTGGCCATCGACGTGACGCCGGGCGCAACCTCCGTATCGGCATCGAACTTCCTCACCCCGTCGCCGAGAATTCCGAATATGCGGCGGGCACGCTCGAAATTCGCGACCATGGCTTCCGATGACGCTCGCGCCCTGTTTCCGCTATCCATCCAGAAGGCATATTCGGCCGCCGGCACCCAGATCTCGGATTTCGGGAAGGCCGGCTTGCCGTCCGCAGTCACCAAGCCGCCGATGTGATCGGCGTGGAAATGCGTGATCAGGACCCGGTCTACCGACCCCGCATCGTAGCCGGCCGCAGCCAGATTGGTGTGAAACTGACCGCCGACCCCGCTGCTCTGCTTGAAAGCCGCTTCTCCAAGTCCGGTGTCGATCACGATCAGCTTCCCGCTGCTCTTCAGGACAACGGGCGTAAAGGTGAGCGTGATTTGGTCGGTCGGCAGAAAAGCCTCCTGCAAGGCCTTGGCGACATCGTCCGCCGATCTGTTCGAAACGAAATTATCACGACGGGGGAAGCTGTTCGCACCGTCGGTGATCGACAGCAGTTCGATCTCGCCGATGTTCTGACGGTAGATGCCGGGCATGGTTCCTTTTGCTCCGGCAGACGCCCCGTCGCTTGCCGCGGCATAACTCACCGTCCCCGATGCGGTGGCTGCGATCGTGGCGGTGGCGGTTCCCGCGAGGAATGCGCGGCGTGAGAAATCGCTCATGTCGTTGGGTCCGTCTGTTGTGCGCTCCGGACTGGCAGTCCGGAGCATCGCGCTTCGTTCGGCATCTGCCGAAGGCGGAATTTTGCAGACTCTCGTTCGTAAGATTTAGATATAAAGATCACAAAACAATTATATCTGCAGATTATAAATAAGGAGGGAGTGAACCAGTGAATCGTGACGATCTGATCGACCTGAACGCCTTCGTCGCGGTTGCGGAGGAAGGGAGCTTCACAAGGGCCGCAACACGGCTTGGCACCTCGCAGCCAGCGTTGAGCAACACGTTGCGTAGGCTCGAAGCGAGGTTGGGCGTTCGTCTGCTGACCCGGACCACGCGAAGCGTCACCCTGACCCCGGCGGGGGAGGAGTTCCTGCAGGGATTGAAACCCGCATTCGACGCGATCGATCTTAGCCTCGGGGCGATCGGCTCGCTGCGGAAAAGCCCGAAAGGCAAGATCAGGATCACCGCCCCCCGGCACGCCGCCGTCAGCCTGCTATGGCCGATGCTCGGGAGTTTCGTGAAGGATTACCCGGACATCGAAGTGGACGTGAACATCGACGCGGCGGCGCGCGATCTGGCAGGCGACAGGTTTGATGCCGGCATCCGATTGGGCGAACTGGTTGCGCAGAACATGGTCGCAGTTCGGATCGGCCCGGATCTGCGCTTGGCCATTGTCGCTTCCCCCGGTTACGTCGCCCAACATGGCGTTCCTGCGACGCCCCATGATCTGGTGCAGCATAGCTGCATCAACTTTCGTCTGCCTGCCTCCGGCGAATTCTACGCATGGCAGTTCAAGAGGGAGGAGCAGGACGTGAAGGTTCGTGTTTCAGGACAATTATCCTTCAACGATCCCGATATGATTCTTGCCGCAGCACTGGATGGACACGGTATTGCCTGTCTCATCGAGGATCATGCGCAAGCAATGATCCGCGATGGCCGTCTTGTCCGATTTCTAGAGGACTGGTGCCCATTATTCCCTGGCTATCATATCTACTACCAGACACAGAAAAACAACTCGGCCGCTTTCCGGATTTTGATCGATCGGTTGCGTTTCCGCAGCCGACAGAGCGAAAGGAAACCGCCCCAATGAATCGACCAATCGAAAATTCCCCATCCCGAACCTTCGCGTATCAGACGGCGGCTTTGCCGGAGACCGGCACATCCGCGGTTCTGCCGGCCGAACACCGCCGGTAATCGGCCGGCGTCATCCCGGTGAGCTGGACGAAGGCCCAGCGCTTGCCGATGTCGGTGACGGCCGGATTGATCGACTGGACACCCTGCTCCCAGGTCAGCGCACCGCTGCGGACCTTGTGGGCGGTGTCCACGATGTTCAGACCATACAGGTCCGAGGTGACCTTCAGATTCCTCAGCGGCACGACGCGATTGTTGAAGACGTTGCCGATCCCCTGGTTGGATTGGCTCAGCGCGATCCATCCGGTTGCGGAGACCGCCAGGAGAAAATCGCTGATCGCGCCGAGCGCGATCAGGAGGCGTGCCTTGATCGTAGACATTCAACACCAGAAGGTTAAGAGTGCGTAACAAAACCGGCTGGGAACGGTTGGTAGGGGCATGGCAGCCCCTCTTGTTTGCGACGCCTTGTGGGCGATCATCGAACCTCTGATCCCGCCGGAGCCGCCCAAGCCGAAAGGCGGACGGCCCCGGCTGTGCGATCGTGCTGCGCTGACCGGCATCCTGTTCGTGCTGCGCACGGGTATTCCTTGGGAGCTTCTGCCGGTGGAGATGGGCTGCGGCTCGGGTATGACCTGCTGGCGGCGTCTGCACGAGTGGCATCGGGCTGGCGTGTGGGAACGGCTGCATCGTGTGCTGCTCGACCGTCTCGGCTATGCCAACGCCATCAACTGGGATCGTGCGGCGGTGGACAGCGCCAGCGTCCCGGCAAAAAGGGGGGTGAGGAGACCGGCCCGAACCCGACGGATCGCGGCAAGCCGGGCTCCAAGCGCCACATCCTCGTCGATGCTAACGGCATCCCGCTCGCCCTGAGGATCTCGCCAGCCAACCGGCACGACAGCAAGCTGCTGGAGGCGCTGGTCGATGCCGTGCCGGCGATCCGCCAGTGTGCGGGCCGGCCCCGGCGGCGACCGGCCAAGCTGCATGCCGACAAGGGCTACGACTTCGCTCACTGCCGGCGGGCGCTGCGCCAACGAGCGATCATTCCGCGGATTGCCCGGCGTGGCGTCGAAAGCAGCGAGCGTCTCGGCCGATATCGATGGGTGGTCGAGCGTACGCTCGCTTGGTTTGCCCGCTTCCGCCGCATCGCCGTCCGCTACGAACGGCGCGCCGACATCTTCACTGCCTTTCACCATATCGCGGCCAGCCTCATCTGCTGGCGCTTCGTCCAGAGATGGTTCTGTTAGGCGCTCTAAGGGGTCATTCCCGTGGTCGGCCAGCCAGGGAGCGCTCCACAGCCGCGAGCAGCCGGTCCGCGGTGAAGGGCTTGGCCAGGAAGGCGGTGGCGAGCGACGCCGCCATCGGCGGCAGCGGCAGGGCGCTCATGAAGATGACCGGGATGCCTGATTTCCCTGTCACCTGATTGCCCTGTCGCAGGGGCGCGCCACCGAAGACAAGCCACGAACGAGAAGCGAGGCGTACCATGGAGGATCAACCGGCACGGCCCTCGACGCCGAGGATCAGGGTACTGTCCGCCACCGACAGGGCGCTGCTGCTGGACTATCTACGGGCCGTCGCCCGGGACGAGCGCCCCTGTCCGGGTATGGCGACGCTTGCGGACGTCGTCGGTTGCGGCGAAACCCCGGTCGTGCGTTTCCTGCAAAGCCTCGAAGACGACGGCACCATCAAGGTCGAGCGCCGAGCAGGCGGGAGGCGCCGCTTGCGCATCGACGCTTGCTGGACCGCATGGAGTGGCGGGCGGATGCGTCGTGCCGCGTCCGTCACGGCACCGGTGTCCGATGGCATCGTCGATCAGGCGCGCCGCCACCTGATGAGCCGCGATCACACCATCGTCGGCGCCGGGCCCGGGCTGTTCAAGATCAACGGCCGTGTCCGTTCGCTGCCGGAAATGCTGGAGATGGCCAACCGCTCGCTCCTGAGTCTTGGGCGGTCACCTCTCGACGGCACAGCTCCTTGCGGCACCGGTGTCCATCCATCACCCGTCCGGCCGTCGATGGTGAGGCGATGATCCCCTCGGTACCGGAAGCGCTCAGAAAGCAATTCGGCCTGCCATGCTACCGGCGGACCGGAATCGCGGTCGACTGGCCTCCTCTGCCAGGAGAGCGTTGTCCGAAGTGCGGCATGCTCGTGGCTCATCTTGCCGGTATCGCACGCCCCTGTGACTTGACCGCTGAGGAATGGTGGGCGATGGGCCGAGCCCGGCGGAGCGCCGCCCATCCCGACATCCGGAAGCAAGCCGGGCCTTCGTCCGGGGGCGGCCAGCATGATCATCATTCCTCTTGCGTGTAAGAGGTATGACTTGCCCAGAGTCATGCGCCATATGTTAGGGTATGATGAAGTGCTGTCGATTGACCGATGGAGATCGCGGTGAGGTTTATCACGGGTTTGTTCGGGAAGAAGCCGGAGGTCCAACTGAAGCCGATGAAGCGCTCCAGCGACGTGCCGTTGCCGCCCGTTCGCACCATCGTGGTGGACGGCAAGCGGCGCACCATCGTGCGCGACGACGTATATCAGGACGCCATCAGGCTCAAGCACGACGACCGAGCTGCATGACCGACCGGACTACGCCGGCGCCGGATCACCCGACGCCGGCATACCAGGACGGCTCGCCGGCCGCTACCCCGCCCAACACGTTCAGCCAAGCCTTTCGGAACTTCGTGGGGGATAACCCGAAGGACATCGAAGGGCTGCTCGCGTATGCTCTCTATAAACAGAGCATCACCGAGGATCGCGAGCGCGGTCTCCCGGTTCAGCCGGGCGCATCGCGCAACCCGGGCTCGAACACCATTGACAATCTGCGCCGCGCTGCGCGGACGCTGTTGCAGGAGTACAGCTCCAAGATCCTCGAAGCAGAAAAGCCCGGTCTGCAGCGCACGGCGATCTGGGCGAAGCTGGACGAGGTGTCGGGCAACCTGGCGACGCTGCAGACCAACATCATCACCCATGTCGAAAGACGCACGCGGACCTGGGCGGGAGTGAAGGCCAGCGTGTACGGCTGGTTCCTCTCGATCGCCCTGACGATCCTCATCGTGGTCGGTTTCAGCACTCCCAATCCGGTCAACCGGATTATCGATTGGTTAAAAGCCCTGATGTCCTAAATTTCGGACCTGCGACGTCGGCCCTGATTTCAGCCGTGTCCGTGTGCCGCTCGGCGCCGACCGGCCGATGATCCGGGGGAACCGCTCAGCTCAGCGCCCGGCGCATTGTGGAGCGCATTGGCGCGCAGCCGAATGCGGTTGACCGAGATCCTGAAGGGCGAGGTACTGCCATGAGGCGCAGATCCATACACCCCGCTTAACGGGCCGCACCGGGCGTGGTCCCGTCGGCGCGGGCTGCGGGAATGGCCGCGTCTCCGAACAGCTGCCGGCGTCTCCTTTCCAGCAGATCCTGATAGGCTTCCTTGATCCCCGGTGTGGCGCTGTTGTAGCGGCCGAGGGCGTCGTGCCGATCACCTTTGGCCGCCCGCCGTTTCTCGACGAGCAGCCAGCCGGCGACATGCGCGTTCAGGCACCCGTCGTTCGTCACCCGGCGCATGGCCTCCTCCGGTGTCGTGCCGAAGAGCTTGGCGAGGGCTGGGCCGTTCCCGGTGTTGATCTGAAACGGTCCACAGTCCCACGACGTGATCTTCCCTGTCTTCCGGTCCTTGTTGGGAACGCACTCGCCGACGCGGCCGCGCTCGGCGCCAAAGAGCGTGTAGAGGTCCTGCTCCACCAGGAAAGGGGGATCGCCGAGCAGCGGCGCGTAGGTGAATGCAACGGCGGCAATGCAGGCGGCGGTCAAGGGCACCATGACACGTCGGGTCCGGGATGGTGAGGTGGCTTTGTCGACCATGCCCGTCATTGCAGTCGCCAATCGAGCCCCAGCAACTGGTTGAGGGCACTGCACGAAACTGCGCAAACTGTCCGGGATGTGAAGACGTGGCATGAACTTAAGCTCAGCTACGCGTTATCGTCCCCCTGCTGAGTAGCAAAAACGGTGGCTTAGGCGGACCGTGCCGGAACCGCTCGGTTCTGGCACGAAAAAGGCCGCCCGAAGGCGGCCTGGTCAGTAGGGTTGGGAAGGGCGGTCAGGCGGCGACGGCGCGCACCGCGTCTGCCACCATGTCGGGGGCTTGGTCGATCAGCAGCAGCAGCACGCGGGCCTGCGCGTCGGGCTGCTTGCGCCCCTGCTCCCAATCGCGCACCGCGCCAATCGAGAACCCGAAGCGGGCGGCGAATTCGGCCTGGGTCAGATCGAGCTTGCCGCGGATTGCCCGCACAGCCACGCCACCGGGCGGGTGCACCACGCGCAGCGCTTCCGGCGGCGCGTTGCCGAGGTCCACGGCGTCGGGGTTGGCGGCGATCTGGCGCGCAATGTCGTCGTCGGTCATGGCGTCGATGGCTTTCCAGTCCACCGCCGCCAGGGCGGCCTGGGCCGCCGGTGAGAGCTTGGTCGTGTCAGCCATAGCGGCGTTCCTCGCGTTTGTTGGCCTTGCGGAAAGAGATGATCCAGCGGGTGCGCCCTTCATCCCGCCACGTGAACACGCACTGGAACAGGCGGCCGTTGATGCGGCCATAAGCCTGGATGCGGACTTCGCCATATCCGCGGCGGGTGTCCGTCACCTCCTGCACCGGGCCGGTGAAGAGGACTTCCGCCAGTTCGAACGGCAAGCCGTGGTTGGCGAGGTTCAGGGCGGCTTTGGCGGGGTTCCAGCGGTGCGTGATCATGAGAGGCAATATACGGCTGAGCCGTAGTTGCATCAAGGAGAAAGTACGACTTGGCCGTACTTCCTGTGCACACCGGAACCGGACCTCTGACCCGTCGTGAAAACGAGCGCTAAAGCGCGGCGGAGCTCACGTTCATGCCACGTCTTCACATCCCGGACAATTTGCGCAGTTTCGTGCAGTGACCCCTACAGAAAGAGTTTGCAACAGAGCTCTTCGGAACGCCCTTATTGCTGGCCAGCTCAGATCGGCTTCCCCTGGCGCGGATCGGCGATGGCCTGTGGGTGGCCGAAGCGGTGGAACAGGATGGCCCTATCCGACGAAGAAGTAGTCGGTTCCCTCGGCCATACCGCTCGTTGCGTTGACCGTTACGCTGCCGGTGGCCCAGGTAAAGACGGTGTTGCTGGCACTCATGGTTACGGCGACGTCGGCGGCGGTCAAATTCTTGAAGACCAGGCTATCGCCGGTCTCGAACCCAGTCACCGTGTCCTTGCCGTCGCCTGGCCAGAACCCAAACACGTCCACCCCGGCCCCGCCGTTGAGCAGGTCATCACCCTTCTCGCCGACGATGAGATCGTCGTCGTCACCACCGTTCAGCGTGTCGGCGCCCAGGCCGCCCCAGAGCTGGTCAGCCCCCCCGTCGCCCCAGACCTGGTCGTTCCCGGAGTCCGCGTAGATGATGTCGGCTCCCGCACCGCCATGAATCTTGTCCTGCCCTTGGCCGCCGCGGATCAGGTCGTATCCCGTGCCGCCCTGAATCACGTCGTTGCCGTCACCGCCCGATACGAAGTCGTCCCCGCCCTTGCCGTCAACCGTGTCGTTGCCGCCGCCTGCCAGGATGCCGTCGGCGTTGCCGGTGCCGGTCAGGCTGGGGTCGTTCCCCGCCGTGCCGTTGATCATGTTCGCCCCCGGAGGCGCTTTGGTGGGCGGGTTCGGGTCGGGCACGAAGGGAGCGTTGGCAGAAGGGTCTTTCGGCGTCGCGATCGTCTGGTCGGCGAAGGACAGGAACTCGACCCCCGACAGAACGTCCACGTTCCCGGCGTCGGATTTGTAACTGACGGTCGTCTCGGTGCCAGTGGTCTTGATCTCATACGCGGAGAGGTTGTCCGAAAACACCGCATAATCCGTGCCGAAGCCGCCGTTCAGGACGTCCTTGCCGGGATCGCCCTGCAGGCGGTCGTTGCCGTCGCCGCCGCTGAGGGTGTCGGCACCGATGCCACCCTTGAGGAAATTGTCCTTGGTGTCGCCGGTGAGTGCATCGTCGCCGAGCCCGCCCCAGATGTCCTCGATGTTGACCAGGATATCCTCGTCAACACCGCCCACTTTCGCCGTGACGAACCCGGCCGTCATCGGCCCCGACAGGTTGACGGTCACAGCCGCCTCCTCGCCTTCATAAGAGGCAACGTCCTTGCCGGCCCCGCCGTCCAGCAGGTCCTTGCCCTTGCCGCCCACGAGGGTGTCCTCGTTGGCGCCGCCGAACAGCCAGTCGTCGCCCTCTTCACCCTTCAGGAGATCGAACCCGGTGCCGCCCGCCAGCACGTCGCGGCCGAGCCCCCCGAAGAGACCGTCGTTGCCGCCATAACCGAACAGCAGGTTGTTGTCGGCGTTGCCCGTGAGGCCGTTGTCGTTCCCGTCGCCCTCGGTGACCGATTGCAGGCTCGGCATGGCGTAGGTGAGGCTGGTGTGGATGGGCAGGTGGTTGGGCGTGTGGACGATGTAGAACTCGCCGCCCTGCGCCAGTCCCTGGTTCACCGAGTAGGGAAACTGGTGAACCCCCAGGTTCTGGAACTGTGCCGTTTCGCCCGCGCCGAGCGTTCCATTGGCGTACAACTCGTCCGCACCGGTCAGCCCGTGCGGGCCGCCGGGGACGATGCCCTTGGTGCTGTTGCCGCCACCGATGACGGTGAAGGGGCCGAGCGTCGGGGTGGTCCAGTTCGGCGTCGCGGGTTCTTTTTCGTGGAAGTGGGCGAACGGCGGATGGACGCCGTCGGCGGCGACGTGGTTGCTGGAGACCAGGCTGGTCTGCATGCCGGTCCATTCCTTGCCCGTCCCATTGATCACGGTGGGGTTGGCATAGACGTACAGGTGCTGCGCGTTGGTGGCGAGTTGGGAGACTTTCACCGCGACGGGGGCCATATCGTCGAATGTCGCTGTGTAGGCGACCTGTTCCTTGTTGTCCTTCTGGACGTTCATCAGCATCAGGCCGCTCACGTCCGGCGATTTGTCGACGAACTGCCAGGCACCGCCCTGGAGGTTGGCTGTTTCGGTGGTCTGCGGCGTTGCTCCATGCGACATGGGGTCTCCTCCGGGTGGATTGTCTCGACCAAGGAGCGCCGCGGCAGGCTCAAGCCCGTCACCATGGAGTGCTCCGGTTGGCCGGGGACTCGCGAGCATGGCTGCAATGATGTGGGCGTCGATGTGAAGCGCGCCATTGCATCGCCAAAATTCCGCCGTGGCGCGCGGGTCCTGCCGGCCGCGGTGACAACGATCCGGAAGGGGATGCGGCGCCCGTCCAGCAGACGCCCGTTCCGTGCGTCTCGACATGGTCAGGAGGATGACGGGCTGAGATACGATGTCTCTGGTCGGAACAACACCGCCTTTGCGAAGATGGCCGCTTGCGAAGGTTCTGGGCGGTAGCTGCGAGGTGAAACTCGTCGCAGGTCCCGTTCGGTCCCTTCAGTCGCAGCCGGTCGAGCCCCTTGGGCGTGAAGAGGTCGCTCCATGAGGGCGACATGCTCAAAATGCCGCCGCCGATCCTCCGATGGCTCGTCGACGTCGCCTGCTACGCGCCGTAATCCTAATCATCCCGCACCACGGCTGAACTTGTGAACCGATTCCCAACAGAGGCGGCAATCCCATAACGCGCAAAGTCGAAGCGCACTTTCGTGCAGTGCCCTCAACCAGCTGCCAAGGCTCGATTGACGGCGGCAATGCAGGCGGCGGTCAAGGGCACCATGACACGTCGGGGTCCCGGATGGTGAGGTGGCTTCGTCGACCATGCCCGTCATTGCGGTCGCCAATCGAGCCCCAGCGGTTGGTTTGGATGCCTCGCCGGGCGTCGCTCGGCAAAAATGCCCGGTTCCGAACACTGGGCGCCCAATGCCAACCCACTGACCGAAAACAGTTTTCCCGATTTGAATCCTATGCTTTGGCGCCCAGTGGGCGCCCAGCTCAAAAATTTGGGCGCCCAAAGGTAACCGTATGATCGGAAACGGCTTTTCCGATCTTAGCCGGATGCTTGGGCGCCCAACGCGTTTTGTTGGGCGCCCAGTGGGCGCCCACGTCCAAATGCTGGGCGCCCAAATCGAAAAATTGGGCGCCCAGTTACGAAGAGGGACGGGGTGGGGGAGGGGCCGCAGGCGGAGAAACGTTCCGTCGCCGACCCGTGTCGGGAGATCCAGGCGCCCATTGGGCGCCCTGCATTCCGCCCTTGTGTCGGCTCCGGGCGAGGCGGGCGCCCGCAGTCGTTCCGCGACGCCGCCAGGGGTGCTTTTCGCCCGGAACGCTTCCATCCCCGTCCGCCCGGAAACCCTGAAGATGGAACTGCCGCACTGCCCGGGCCGGGCCGCCGGCTGCCCCGGGCGTTCGGCCACTTCCGCTATCCTGGGCTGTGCGGCATCGCCTTGCCCTCCGGTCCGCCGTCCCGGTGTGCGGCTTTCCCGTCCGCCCGGCACGCCACCGGCTCCCCGACATGGCTCGTTGGAAAGCCTGATCCGTTCCTGTGGACGTCCGGCGGACGTCCGGCGGACGTCCTCAACCGTCCGGCTGGGTGCACTCAGCGCCTTCCGCTTCCGCCGCTCGCGCCGAGGGGAGGCCTTCGCCGCCCCGTGTTCGCGCTGGGGTTGTCGCAGGGACGCCCCGGCGACCTGCTCTCCCTCCCCCGGTCCGACGGCGTGGCCAAGGCGGGCGCCCGTTTCCCCCATCCATCCCCAAGGCGGGCGCCTTCCCTTGGTCGCAGAGCCTTAAAAAGCCTTCCGTGCGTGGAGGCCGGGCGCTCGACCGGCGACAGTGGGCGCCCAGTGTTTTGGGTTGGGCGCCCAGGCACGGAGATTGGACGCCCACCGGGCGCCCGCTTCGGAATGTTGGGCGCCCAATGCCAACCCTCTGACCGGAAACAATTTTTCCGCTCCACCCCCGAATGCTGGGCGTCCAGTGGGCGCCCAGTTCGAAAAGCTGGGCGCCCAAACCTAACCTTATGACCTGAAACATTATTTCCGATCACGGCCCGATGGTTGGGCGCCCAAATCGAAAAATTGGGCGCCCAGCCTTCCGCCGGTGCTCGAACGCCCATACCAACCCCGGCTACCGTACTGCCATCGGTTCTTCAGACAGCCCCGGCATGGCAAAGCGATCATCACCCTCCCCGATGGCGGACGCGCCGCGACCACCGCCCGACGACGGCGACGAGAACGGCATCCACCGCCTCAACTTCAAGGGAACGGCTCCCGCGAAGGAGATGGCGCGCCGATTGGCCGACCTGTCACGGGCGAACCGCGAGGCCGATGCCGCCGGTCTGCTGGACCTGCTCGCCGCCGATCAGGGGTTGGCCGTGGTCGGCGATCCGCTGACCGTGCGCGTCGCCAATCTGGTGCGCGACGGGGCGGCGACCGTCCGATTGTTGGTCGCGGCCCTGCTGAAGGAAGGGTCGGGCGACGTCGAACTTCATCCGCCAGGCGCGCTTCAGGAGCTGGAGCGCCGCCTGGGCGAGATGGCGGCGGATCTCGCCGATGCCCGGCGCCGGGGCGAGGAGAACGCCGCCCATGCGAGCGATCTGCAGCGCCGCCTGACGGTGGCCGACCAGGCGCTTGGCGCGGCGCACGCGCGGATCACCGAGCTCGAGGGGGTGCTGGAGGCGGCGCGGCAAAGCCTGCTCCAGGCGGAACGGATGGCGGCGGAACATCCGTCCGCGCGGACGATGGGCGCGCCGGTTCATGGATCGCCGAGCGCCCGCCTTGGAGGTGCCGGGAATGGGAATATCCCGGGAATGGTTTCCGCTCCGGATGCCGCCGACCGGTCCGGCACCGATGTCCGCGCCGATCGGCCCGTAACGCCGCCGGCCTCGCCGCAGTCGACGCTGGGCGGCAGGGTCGACCGCTTCTGCAAGGCGGTTCTGCGCGGCACCAGGAACGCCGCGATGGTCCTCATCGCCAGCACCGCGGCCATGGCCATCCTCGGCGTTGTCATGACCCAGAGCAACGGCGTCACGGCGCCGCCGAGCGAAGCCGACAGCCGGGAGGCGCCGATGCTGCTTGGGCTGTCGTCCGCCGGAGGGGAGGGCGATGCCGGTCGCAGCGTGCTTCCCGGCCTCGCGGCTCCGCCGACCGCAACGCCGGCGGCGGCCATCGAGGTGGCCTCGTTGCCACCCGCCGCGCCGTCGAAACCATCGCCGGCCTTCGGAGGGCAATCGGCACCGCCACCGGCTGCGGAAAAGGCTGCGGCCGAGACCAAGCCGGTCGATCGCTCGCCGTCACCGCCGCCGGCGTTGCCGCCGCCGGACGCCGCACCGGCTCCAGCGTCGCCACCCTTCATCGCCGTGCCGGCGGCGCCGACCCCTTCGGTCGACCCCGAGGCCGTGCGCCGCCTCGCCGACATATTGGACCAGGCCGACCGGACGCTGGAGCGGCTGAGCGCGGTGGAGACGGAGCTGGGCAAGCGCCTGGCCGGCCTGCCCGCCGCATCCGCCCCAGCGCCGGACAAGCCGAAGGACGCGCCCAAGACAGCCTCCAGCGGCCCCAAGGCGGCCCCCGCCAAGCCGCGCGCGGACGCCCGGCGGCGCGTGGCCGACATCCGGGACGACGAAACCCTGGCGCGGGCGGCGCAAAGGCACGGCGTCCGGCTGGAGCGCATCTACGACCTGAACCCGGCTCTGGAAGCCGTGCCTCCAGACGTGCCTTTGACCAAGGGACAGGTCTGGATTCCGAACGATTTCTGAGCCGTGGGTGGCGATCGGATGCATTTTCCGCCGCCGTCCGTACATAGGGTTGTCGTTTGCCCACGAAGGTTGGACTCTAGGGTTCGGTGACCGAAATCCGGGATTGCGGCGTGGGTGCCCAACCCCCATTAGGCGGTCGATGCGACAGACGTTTTGTGCAGGCAAGATTAGGTGCATGTCGTGACAACACATTACAGTCGTGCAAGCGCCCGCCCCGAAGGGCCTCCCTTGCCACGCGGCGAGCAGCGGAACGAGCTGGTGCAGTTCCGGATCTCGCCGAGCGAGCGGGCTCAGCTCAAGGACGCGGCGTGCCGGCGTGGTTTTCTGGACGGTGACGGGAAGCCCAACGTCAGCGGGTACCTCCGGGCCATCGTGAAGGCCGACTGCGCGGCGATGGATGGGCCCATGGACGCGCGATCCCCGGCCTCGAACCCCGCGCCGGCACGCCCAGCGCCACCGCCTCTCGCCCCGGCGGCAACCGAGGCGTTGCGCAGCATCCTCGCCCAGGTGACGGGCGCCTGCTCCAACCTCAACCAGCTCGTCCGGGACGTTCATCTGGAGAAACGCGGCTCGCGGCCTTCGGCGGAGGTGAGCGGGCTTCGCATCGAGGGCGTGCTGGTCGCCATCGAGCGGGACGTCCTCGGGCCATTGTCCCACCTTCTCGGACGTCGCCCTGCGAAACCCGTCACCTCGTCCATTTCCACGGATCGCCCGCCGGAACCCTCCGCCGCCGTGGCGGCGCCGGCGCCCGAGGGCGCGGTGACGAGCACCGCCGAGCGCTTCCGGCGCACCGGCGGGCCCTCGCCGAAGCCGCAACGCGATTACGTGCGGCGTCCGCCGCACCGCTGATCCGGAGACCGAACGTGAGCCTGAACCTGCAAAGCGCGTTGCGCGCGGCCCTTCTCGAGCGGGCGGGCATCGCCGCCGGGGCGCAGCGCCGCGGCCTGCGGCCCTGCGTCGTCAAGTCGATCGGTGCCGGACGCCGCACCAGGGCCTCGGTGGCGCGGCTGGTGGACTACATCGCGCGCGCCGACCGGCTGGCCCCCGAGGACTTCGCCGCGGAGCAGAAGGCCGCACTTGCCGACGGCGCGGCGATCCGTCCGGGCGATGCCGTCGCCGTCTTCGACGAGTGGAGCCGCCCGGTCCCGCCGCAGGAGATCGACGCCGTTCTGGCGTCCTGGCCGTCCATGGAGGGCCCCGATGATCACCGGGTCCGCGCGCGTCATCTGGTCTTCACGGTTCCCGTCGACCATCCGGCCGATGCCCCGCGCGTGGAGATCGCCGTGGCCTCGGCGATCCGCGAGACTCTGGCGGTGTGGGACAACACGGTGCTTTGGGCCTTGCACACCGATCACGCCGATCATCCGCATGTCCATGCGGTGATCGGCACCCCGCCCGACGCTCCGCTGCGCCTCGATCGCGACGGGCTGGTCCTCGACGCCTTGCGCGCGGCGCTTGCCCGCAACGCCCGGGCCAGCGGCTTCGACGTCAGCGCCGAGCGACGCTGCGACCGCCCGGACGCGGAGCCGCCGCTGATGAAGGAACTCGACAATCTGCAGCGCCGCGTCCCGAACTGGACCGCCGCGTGGGGGTCCGGCTACATCGAGCGGGCGCAGGCCGGTCGGGACGGTCTCCCCATCGATCCCACCGCAGCTGCCCGGTCCCGCGACGCGATGGCGGCGGAAGACCCGAAGCTGGCGGCCTGGTACGCCGCCCATCGCCCGCTGGCCTTCGGCGATCCCGGGGAATCGAGCTGGGAGGCCGCCCGGGCAAGCGCGACCGATGCGAAAGCCTCGCGCGACCGCGCCGCCCGCCGTCACGGACTCGCCGTTCTGGCCGACACCGTGGATCGGACCTTCCCCGCCGGAGACGCGGACCATCTCGTGCACGCCATCCGCGCGCGTGTGGAACGCATGGCCGCCGCGATGCCGCCGGAGCGTGCCGGCACACCCTCGCAGCCACGCCGGGAACGTCGGGACGGGCGTGTCCGCTGACTGGTGCACGCGGGTGCTCGAACGGCGAATCCCTGCGTCGCTACGCTGCCTCCATCGTCCATTCTATGAGCTGGAGGCAAGACATGGGATACGGCCGCGGTGACCGCCGGGGTGATGACCGCCGGGGAGATGATCGGCGCGATGACGGGCGTGCGGGGGAGCGTTCCGGCGCCGACCGGAGCGCGCGCGGCGGAAGCGACGACCGCTCCGGTCGGTCGACCGACCGAGGGCGGGGCGACCGGAACGATCGAGGCGACCACGGGCGCAGCGCGGAGGATCGCGGCGCACGCGGTCGGAGCGACCGCGACCGGAACGAACGGGGCGATCGTGGCCGCGGCGGAGAGGATCGCGGCAACGGGCGAGGTCGTGGAGACCGCGGCCGAGCCGACGACCGAACTCCGACCGATCCGGGGCGCAGCGAGATCGAACTGGTCGGCACCGTCGCGGGAGAGCCGACCTACAGCCAGGGCCGCAAGGTCGCGTCGCTCTGGCTGTCGGTGCACACCCAGGTCCAACTCGAGGGCGCCGACCGGGACATCCGGGGCTACCACCCGATCAGCGTCTGGGGCGATCTCGCCACCGACCTTCGCGACGAGTTCCGCGAAGGCGACATCGTCCGGGTCCATGGCCGGATCGCTTACGAGCCGGGGGAGGGCGACCGCGACCCGCAGCGTGTCCGGGTGAAGGTCGACGCCGACTTCGGCTCGATCGGTCGGATTCCGGACGACGAGGCCAAGGGGGTCCAGGATTGCAACCGCGTTCATCTGGAAGGCGTCGTCCACGGCGATCCACGCTTCAGCGAAGGCCGGGGCGACAAGGCGGCTTATCTGGCCTTCGATCTGGAAACCGTGGTCGAGGCGCCGGACGGCAGACAGAGCCGGGCCTGCCACGAGGTCGTGGTGTGGGACCGGGCGGCCATCGAGGCGAACGGCTTCGTCAACGACGGCGTGCGCGTCGAGATCACCGACGCGCGCCTGCAGTACATGCCCACGCGGCGTGACGGCAAGGACTTCGCTCCCCGGATCATGGCCGACGATCTGGCCGGCCGCGTGGCTCCGGCCGCGTGACCCGGCCATGATGTGGACCGTGGTCGGCTTCGATCCGGGCGCCCGCACGGGGCTGGTCGACCACGTCGACGGCGGAAGCACGCTCGAGGCGGCCCGCGAGGCGCGCCGAAGAAGCGGTTTCTCCGACTTCCTCTGCGTGGCCGTCTACCGTGGCCGCCTGGAGCCCTCCGCCCTGGTTCAGGACATCGATGCGTTCCTGCTCGGGAGCGGGGCACGGGCCGCGCCGAACGGTGAGGTGGCGGGCGAACACACGGTGGTGGCATACTGGCGGTACAGCGGCGACGTCCTGACGTCGGCCGCTGCGCACACCCGGGCGGCTACGGGGCTCGCCGCGATGGGGCTGGTGCAGTTGCGCGTGGCGCCGCCGCACGAGTTGCAGGTGGTGGCCGCCTTCCCGGGACACATCGAGCCGTCGCTGACGGCAGAGGCTTTGGCGGACGACTGGTGATGGGGATGGACAGGGCGTTTGGGAGTGAACAGACCGCAGTGCCTTTTGCGTCCGCGCGCTCCTTTCGCCGGCCGGGAGCCGGCTTGGGCGTGCCGGAGCAGGTCGCGGCCCTGCGGGTGGAGAAACTCCTGGTCCGGCTGGCCGACCCTTTCCATCCGGAGCGCCGGATGAGCCGTCGCTTGCCCGCCGCGGCGCTCACCGTCGGCCTCGTCCGGGAGTGGAGCGACAGCGGCTACGATGTGAGCATCGCACCCGAGGCGCCGGACGGTCTCGTCGTGATCAGCCGCGTCACCAAGCCCGGCCTGGCCAAACTGTCCGCGGCGGGTCTGGAGCCGGCCTGTGTGGTCCGGGGGTCCGCCCGCTACGACGCTTTCGTCCGTCTGGCCCCCAAGGGGGACCCGCTCGGCACGGCGCCGCGGGTTCTGACCGCCGCCGCCAGGCTCGTGACGGCCATCGCCGGCCAGGACCCGCGCGCCGTGCACTGGCAGCGCGGAGGCATGGTCGTCGGAACGAAGAGGCAGCTCTCCGGCGGGCCGCCGGTCAAGTTGTATGCCGACGACGGCGGACTCGCCCCGGCCGGCCGGATGCTTCTGGAGCGGGCCGCGGATGTCGTGGAGGGGGTCGAAGACAGCCGGAGCATGGCCTATGAAGGCGCTGTGGACCCTATCGGCGAGCTGGACGGCATCGCGGGGTACAACGGCCCGCTCGCCGAGGAGCAGGCCCGGCAGGTCTACGAGCAGCAGGCCGCCATCTCGCGCTATTACGGCCTGACCGATCCGGACGCCGTCGACCGCGTCGTCGCCGTCGCGGCGCTGAAGGCCGGAGCCGATCCGGACCGCGTACGGGCGATCATCCGGGCCGGGTCTCCCGACCTCGTCCGGCGGCATCGGGCCGTGAAGCCGTACCTGGCCTCGCTGGTGGCCGACGCGCTCGCCTCCCCGGAGGTGCGCCGGCACATTGAGCAGCAGCTGCAGCGCTACAGCAAACTGTCGTCGCTGATCGACACCAAGCTCACCTCGGTGCAGGCGTCCCTGCTGATCCAAGCGGAGCAGAAGGCGCCCTGACGGGAAAGGTGGCTCCATTGGCCGGGCCCACGTCGTAGCTAGGAGATGCCTGCCCTCTTGGACAGGGCCACCATAGGACACCGACGGTCCCAAGGCACCTTGCGCACCGATCATCTGATCCTATATGATGGGACCAGATGGTTTGGAGGCGGTGATGCAGGTTCAGGAGATCGTGAACGTCATGGGTGGCCGCGCCACGTTCGGCCGCACCGTCGCCACGCCGATGGACCTGCAGCGCCGGATCGGCGAGGGGGTGGCCGTCGACGCCCTCGACCGGGTCGCCAGGCACGTCTACGCCGATCCGGCGGCGCGCCGGATATTGATGAACCGCATCGTGCCGGAGGGGACGCTTAAGCGCCGCCTTCGGGAGGGACGGCTCACCCCAGCGGAGGGTGAGCGCACCGCGCGCGTGGCGAACGTCATCGCGCACGCCGAGTACGTGTGGCGCAATGTCGAGGACGCCCGGCAGTGGCTGACGACGCCGCACCCGGAATTCGCCGACCGTGCCCCCATCGAGGTGGCCGTCGACGAGTTCGGGGCCCGGCATGTCGAGGACATCCTTGACGCGATCCTGCACGGGCTGCCCGCGTAACCCATGCCATCGCACCCGACCGGCCCGTTGACGGCCTTCCGCATCGCGGATGACCGCTTCCCCCTGTTGGACGGCGGCGGGGCCTTCAAAACCGGCGGCCGCTGGAATTCCAAGGGGCGATACGTCGTCTACGCCGGGCTCGGCTTTGCCACCGCGATGCTCGAGAAACTGGCGCACACCCGAATCGGCAGAATTCCGACCGGCCAGCAGTTCGCGGAGATCTTCGTCCCAGGGCACGTCGTGGTGGAGGAGATCGGCCCCGGCGACGTAACCGGATGGGACGATTCCGGCTACGCCGCCAGCCGGGCCTATGGTGATGCGTGGTACGATAGCCGGCGTTCGGCGGTTCTGGTCGTGCCGTCGCACCCGGCCATGGGCTTCGAGCGCAACCTCCTGATCAACCAGCTTCACCCGGATTTCGCCGACATCCGCGCGTCCCGGCCGCGGCCCGTGCTGTGGGACGCCCGCTTGTTCGCGCCGTCTCTTTGATGCTGTCGGAAATCCTGGGCCTTCATATCGCGTGGGAACGGTAGGACACTCCCGCCGTCCGGCAATGCTGCGCGCCATCGGCGGATACGCCGAATCTTGATGGCGACGGTACGCTGCCGTACCATGGATGGGAGCGACCAGGATGACGGTGCGGGAGAGTGGTGCGTGGGCGACCTGACCATTCGGAATTTGGACGAGCCGCGCCTGATCCTGCGCGACGTCCTGGCCGGGCAGCCGGCCCCGGCGTCGGACTTGGCAGAGGCGATCCAGCGTCGCTTCCAGCGCTTCGGCGGTGTCGAGGTGCCGGACGTGCCACGCGAACCGCTGCGGGAACCGCCGACGTTCGAGTGACCAGGATTTCTTGTCATGATCATCCTGGACACCAACGTTCTGTCGGAGTTGATGCGACCGACCTATGCACCACCGCCGTCACCCAGGCGGAAATCCTTTACGGCTTGGCGTTGCTGCCGCAAGGCAAACGGCGGAGCAACCTTCTGACCGCCGCGGGGCAGATGTTCGCGGAGGATTTCGCCGGGCGCGTGCTGCCCTTCGATGGAGCGGCGGCGGAGGCCTTTGCCCTGCTTGCTGCGGGCCGGCGTCGGGCGGGGCGTCCGACCGGAACCTTTGACGCGGAAATCGCTGGCATTGGGCGGTCGCGCGGGGCCGCCGTGGCGACCCGGAACGTGGCGGATTTTCAGGATTGCGGCGTGATGGTGATCAACCCCTGGGACGAATAATCGTAGAAGAAGGGGCGGTATGGGGCAGGAAAACGGGGGAGCGGGCATGGACGAGAGGATCGAGGCGATCCGCTGGGGGGATCTCTATGCGCTTCTGTCGGTGTGCACCGACGCGGACCTTGACCCCCTGGCTGCGTGTCTTGCCAAGGCCCTGCCGGGCTTCTTCGAGGCCGATGAAGCGTACCGCAGGCTCAGGCCCCGGCATTCGATCTATCATCGCCTGATTGGCGATGCGCTTCGTCGGTGCGGTGACAGCCCCGCAACGGGCGGCGCTCGTGGGGAAGGGCCTGCTTACGACCGCTTGGTCGTCGATGTCTGCAAAAAGCTCGACGTGCCGTACGAACTTGGCAACACCGTCAAGAACGAAAGCAACCTTCTGACCCTTTACCTGGGCCACCAACTGAAGGCGCTGACCCCGGACGAGCAGGCGGCGGTGTTGGCAAAGGCGCGGGAAGAGGCCTCCGGCAGGGCGGCCACGATCGCGACGACGGCCAGGGAAGGCGCGCATTCCCTGCTGTCCCACGCGGCGCATCTGCGTGAGCAGATTGCGGCGCTGACCCCGGACGATCCGAGGGCGGTCCTGTCGAAGGCGCGGGAGGTGTCCGGCAAGGCCGCCTCAGTGGCGATGGTGGCCAAGGAGAAGGCGAACTCTCTGTTCTCCCGCGCCGTTCAGGTGGGGGAACGGCTGTCGCCGCTGCGCGCGGAGGAACAGCCGGCCATCATCGCGAAGGCCCGCGAGATCACGGGCAAGGCTGCAACAGTGGCGGCCATCGCGTGCGTGGGTGGATTGCCGCTTCTCTCGCTTGCCGCGCTTCGGTCCATGGGGCTCGACACCTCGGGGCTCAGCCTGTCCGAACCGCTCTTCAAGGCGACCGTTCCGTGTGTCCTGCATCTCGCTTACCTGCGCGGGAAGCATCTGGACAGCCTGTCGGTCGCCACGCCGGCGGCGGCGATCGATGCGGAGCAGACCTCCAACGTCGCCGGCATGAGCGTGCCGGCTCCTTCCGCCGCTCGCCTCGTCATCGGTGCCGCGGATGACAAGCCCGTGCTGTCACTGACCCGCATTCCCGAGCCGCCGGCGTGCGCCTGGCATCCCGTCGCGGGATCGGACAACGGTGTTAGCCGGCTGAACCCGCTGTTGCAGACCGTGCCAAATCTCGCGACCGCTTATGACGTGGCCACCACGAAGTACATGGAGGTGGTCGTCAATGGACCGCTGGCGAGAGCGGCGGACGGCGACGGCTTCAGGGCCATTGTGCACGGCGCCGACAATAAGATTGCCGAGAACGCCAGGCTGTTCGAGCCAGAGCGGCTGTCAAACATCGTGAACGCGGCGGCCCTGTTTCAGATCGTTTCCGTGGCCGTCGCGCAGAAGCATCTGGCCGACATCAGCCGGAAGCTTTCCGACATCAAGGCGGCGGTGGACCGCATTCAGCGGTTCCAGAGCAACGAGCGCCGGTCGGTCCTGACCGGCGCCCTCCGCTACTTCGAGCAGATCGCGCCCTCGGTGCTGGCCGGTGAATGGTCGGACGGCATTCGGCCCCAGATCGAGCATCACGAGGCGCACCTGCTCCAGGTCCAGGATCACCTGCTGGAGGACATTCGCCACGAAAGCCAGGAGATCGTCAACGTCAAAGGTGGTGACGTGTTCGGCTCCAAGGGCATGCAGGAGGCCATCAAGGCGCATCAGGACCTGCTGGACGATCTGTACCGCCAACTGCTGCTCTGCATCCGCGCCCGCGCTTGCGGCTGGCAGCTTCTGGTCGCCTTCCCGGGAGAGGAGCACCTGAAGGAAAACCGCAAGCGGAGCATCCAGGAGGCGATCGGGGCGCTGGACGACAGCGGCGATCTCCTCAAGGAGACCGACCGGACCGTGCGGGAAAAGGTGAGGGGGCTTTCATCCCTCTGGAACCGGACGGTGACCTTGAACGAACGCAAGCTGTCGCTGCTCGCCTGGAACGAGACGCTGGCGACCGAGGTGGCGTCCTGCCGTGAGCAGATCAACCTGGACATCCGGGCGGCCGAGGCGGTGATGAGCGAGCGGCTCCAGCCGGTGACGATGCTGCTCAGGATCGAGGGAGAACGGATCGTGGGTGCGTGCGCGGTGTGATGGGAAACGGCTTTACAGATCCAAACGGCTCAGACCCGCCAACGCCTGCCCCATGCTCCGCAAATGGGCGTGGTGGGTGAAGAACAGGACCTGGGTCGAGGCGGCGAGATCCGCAAGGACGGTGAGGCCGGCCTCGGCCCGGTCGTCGTCGAAGTTGACGAACAGATCGTCGGCGATGAACGGCACCCGTACGCCCGCGGCGATCGACTGGTCCACCGCCGCCAGGCGCAGGGCGAGGAACAGCTGGTCCCGGGTGCCTTCGCTCATCCCCTCGATGGGGACAAGGGTCTGCCGGTCTTCGCGCAGGCCCAGCAGACGCGGTGTCACCGGCTCGTAGTCGATCCGGAAATCGACGAAGCGGCCAAGGGTCAGCGTGCGGAACAGCGCGCTGGCGCGCGTCAGCAGCGGTGCCTGACGGCGGTCGCGGTATTGGTCCATGGCCCAGCGCAGCAGGAACCATTGCGCCCGCTTCAGCACATAGACCTCCGCCTCCGCCTTCATGTCGGCCTTCGCGGCTTCGGCGTCGGCCGCCGCATCGACGGCGGCGCGGGAGGATTGGTCCAGCGCCTCGAACGCCTTGCGGGCCTCGCCCAGCGCGTTGGCCGCCGCCGCGACCTCCCTGTTCAGCGTGTCGAGATCCTGGCCCAGGGTGACGGCTCGGGATGCCACGCTGTCGGGATCACAGGCTTCCCACGCGGCAACCAGATCGGCAAGCGGAAGGTGGTCGCCGTCGGCCACGATACGCCGCTCGGCTTCGGCCCGTTGCGCAAGCCGCTCCTGATGAGCCCGTGACCGTTCGAGGTGCGGGGGCAGATGAGCGGCCTCCCCGATGCCGGCCCGGGCCAGGAAGGGCTCAAGCCGGTTCAGCGCGATGGCGCGCTCGGTGGCGGCGCGGTCCATGTCCGCCTGGTGCTTTTTCCATTCGGCCCTCAACGTGTCGATGTCCCGGGCCACCGACCGGGCCTTGGCCAAGCGCTCCCGAAGCGATTCCAGCGTCCGCGCCGGATCGGCAGCGGCCTCCGCTTGGGCGGCCACGCGCGCGTCGGCGGCCAGGGCCGTCACCGCGGCCTCGAACGCCGCGCGGTCCCGGACGATGCCCTGGATTCTCCGGTCATGCGCGGCGATGCCGTCCAGCGTGCCGCGCAGTTCCTCGGCGAGTTCGAGCCAGTGATCGATGCCGGCGATGTCCGCGGCGATGTGAAGCCGTGCCGACAGGCCGTTCCATTCTTCGATGGCGGCCTGGAGCGCCCGGCGGTCTTGGATTTCCAGCCGTTCCTGGCGGGCGATCTCCTCCTCGAGACCGGCGAGCTTGGTCGTCTTCTCGCGGAACGCCTGCTCCAGGGCCTCCCCTTCCATCCGCTCGCGCTCGGCGGCTGCCAGCGTCAGCGACAGCCGGTCGGTGTCGGGCGCGGCGGTCAGCGCCTTGGCGAGGGCGCCGACCGCCTCGGCCATGCGTTCCAGGATGCGGGCCGCCTGCCGGCGCGCATCGGCCGCGTTGCGATGGAGGTCCAGCGCCGCACGGCGCTGGGCGCACCAACCGCGCAACGGCAACGGCGAAAGGAGCGGCAGGCCCTGCGCCTGAAGACGCTCTTCCCAGGCACGCCGCGCGGCGGCGATGCCGTCTTCCATCTCCCGCACGGCCTGTTCAGCCTGCCGCCGCTGCACATCCAGAAGCGTGCGGGTCTGATCGAGCCCGGTCAGGCGCGCGGAAGCCTCGGCGGTTTCGTACCGGCGATCCGCGATGACGTCGGCAGCCTGAACCGCCGAGGTGAAGCGGTCTCCAAAGACGTCCCCGTGAACATCCGCCGGCCTTGCGGGGCCGCCACCCCGCAGATGGGCGTCGATGGTCTGCCACAGCTCGTCGCGCGCGTCCCGCGCCTGCCGCACCTCGTCCGCCGACACCGCCTGTCCTGTCTGGGCCAGAGCCGTGCGCTGGGCGTCCAGCTGGGCGATCTCGTTTGCCAGCCGACGCACCTCCGCCCGCGCGGTCTCCAGCCGGGTGGCGAGCTTGAGGTCGGCATCGGAGGCGGCCTGAATCTCGCCGTCGTCGATCTCGCGCAGGGCGGCCAGCCCGTCAGCATCCCCCTGCCAGGGACGGAGGGCGGCCAGCGCCGCCCGCGCGTCGGCCTCCATGCGCTCGGCCATCGCCTGGGCGTCGGCGCAACGGTCGTCGATGTCCTCGCCCAGCCCGCGGGCCAGGGCGATCGCGGCCCGCAGCCCGGGGAGCCCATCGGCCACCACCGCGTCGGCCAGCTCCTCGCGCAACGCCTGGGCGCGGGTCCGGCGGTCTTCCAATTCAGCGTCCCGTGTCCGCAGGCCCGCCACAAGACCGGCGTGACGGGCGGCGATGTCGCGCAGCTTCCGAATCTCAAGGCCCGACGGCAGATCTCCGGGCAGGGCGAGTTCGGTCCGCAGGACCGCCGCCCGTTGCTTCATGCCGCGCTGCTCGATGTCCAGCCGGGCTTGGTCGGCCAGCCCCTTGGTGATACTGCCCCGCTCTTCGACCAGGGCTTCGATGCGCTCCCCGAGTTCGGTGATGGGGTCGGGCTGCAAGGGGGTCAGCCGGTCCGCCACGTCGTTGCGGTGCCGTTCCGCCGCGTCATGCGCGTCGGTTGCCTTGGCGAGCACCGCCAGGGCGTCCTGCGCCGTTTTGTCCTCCGCCGACGAAAAGACGATCACCGGCCCCTGTTCGGCGATCGCCGCCAACAGCGCCGCCCGGGACCGCATCGCCGCGTCGATGCGGCGCAGGCGCTCGACCGCGTTGCGTTCGGCGATCACCGCGTTCTGCTTCTGTTGCAGATCATGCAGCGTCCGCTCGCAGGCCTCCACCTTCGCCTGCGCGTCGGACCACTCCCGGGGCTTGAGCTGGCTGTCGCGAACCACGCGCAGGCTCGTGTCGAGCTGCTTGGCGGCGACCATGAAGCTGCGCCGGTCGGACGCACGCCGGCCCCAGATCGCGTCCAGCTCGCGGTCGAGCGCCTCCTGCACCTTGGCGATGTCGGTCAGCCCCGATCCCGCCGCGAACAGGGCCTGCCCCAGATCGTCGGTGGCCTGGACCATGGCCTCGCCACCGCGCCGCAACCCCTCCTGGTTCAGGCTGAATCCGGCGCCGAAGGTCTCGCGGTTCAGTCCGTGCAGCAGGGCGGACAGCCGGCCCTCGTCGAGGGGCTGGTCGGCGGCGTCGACCAGACTGTGATCACGAGTCTTCCGGCGGCGGCAGGCCAGACGCTGCCCGTCCTTCTCCAGCACCGCGCCGATGCGCAGCAGCGCGTAATCGAACCTGAAATTGAACGGGCTGCGCTGGGGAAAGCCGAACAGCAGGTCGGAGACGGCGGACAGAGTCGTCGATTTCCCCGCCTCGTTGGCGCCATAGACCATGTGGAAGTCGGGCGTTCCGGCCCGGAAGGGCAGGCGGCGGTCCTCGAAGTGACCGTAGCGTTCCAGATGAAGCTCGGCAAACCGCATCACTCACCCCCCGTGCCCGTGAGCCGGGCTTCCAGCGCGCTTCCCGCGACCGCCAGAAGCGCCGGCCAGTCGTCCTGCGCCGCCATGGCCGCCAAGCTGTCGTCGTCGAAATCCCCGGCCTTGCCGGCCGCCGTCAGGAAGGGAAGGAGATCGGCCTTCAACTCCGCCGCCAGTTCCGGCGATTGGCGGATTTCGGCCAGCAGCGCCATGAAGTCCTCCGCCGGGCCGCCGCCCATTGGCGACAGGCCGGGCATAGCGACCTCCAGTTGGACCTTCTCGATCCACAGGTCGGGGGCCACCGCAGCGGCCAGCGCCCGCACGGCGTCGCGGCGTTCCGCCCGCCGCTCCTGCAACGCGCCGGCCAGCGGCGTGGAACCGGTCAGCACCACGCGGGCGACGACCGGGCGACCGTCCGACAGCTCCGCGTGCCTGCGGGCCAAGGCCGTGCGGGTGGCGGCATCGACCTCGTCCATGCTGCGCGCCGCGGCGCAATCCACCTCGACCCGGAGCCAGCGCAGCGTGTCCAGGGGAACGTGGCGCAGCCGGGCAACGGCACCGTCCTCGACCTCCACATGGACCGCGCCCTTCGGGCCGGTTTCCCGGATGTGCCGGCCCTGGAGGTTGCCGGAAAACACGATGTAGGGCCACTCGGAGACGACCGTGAAGTCATGCACATGCCCCAGCGCCCAATAGTCGTAGTGGCGGGCCCGGAGATCGTCGACCGTGCAGGGCGCGTAGGGCGCGTGCCCCGGGTGCCCGTCCAGCGCGGTGTGCAGCAGGCCGATGTTGAAGTGATGCTCCCGCTTTTCGGGATAGGCGGCGGCGAGATTCTCGGTGACGTGGGCGTTGGAGAAGCTCTGCCCGTGGATCGCCACGCCCAGATGGTCGATGACGTGCGTGTGCGAGCGGCGCGGCTTGAAGGCGTGGACGGTGTCGGGCCAGGGCAGGGAGCGGGTCAGCGACGAAACCGCATCGTGATTTCCGGCGATCCAGTAGACCGGGATGTTCGCGGCGGCCAGCTTTCCCATGGCGCGGGCGAAATACAGGCCGGTGCCCATGTCCTTCCAATCGCCGTCGAACAGATCGCCGGCGATCAGCACGAAGTCCACAGCCTGATCGCAGGCATAGGCGATGAGATTGTCGAAGGCGGCGCGCGTGGCTCCCCGCACCTCCTCGGCTGGAACCCCGTCGTACCGCGCCAAGCCGTGCAGCGGGCTGTCGAGATGGATGTCGGCCGCGTGAAGAAAGTGGAAACTGCCCATGGCCATTCTCTTTTTCAAGAGTATAATCTATCTAAAATCCACTCAAGGTAAGCGGCATCATCATGGAATCGATCACGGCCGTCAACGATGCGGTTGACTGCAAGGATACGTCGGACTCCGGGTTGGCGATCGACGCCGTGATCTCTCCGAAAATCAGCTTCGCCACGCACCAGAACGCCGTTCCGGTTCTGCGCGATCTTCGCCTCGTCAACCTCGGTGGGGAGGCGCTGGAGAACGTGGTGGCGGAGATCGCCGCCGACCCGCCCGTCTTCGAGCCGATGCAATGGCGCGTCGACCGCATCGCGGCCGGAGGCGAGGCCCGCATCGCCAAGCGGGACCTGCGGCTGAACGCCGGATTGCTGTTGCAGCTGAACGAAGCGGTCCGCGCGACGGTGACGCTGCGGGCCGCGGCGGAGGGCGGGGGCGCCGCCGGAAATGCCGCCGAGCGCGTGCTGCCGGTGGAACTGCTGGCCCGCAACGAATGGGGCGGGGCGGCGGCCATGCCGGAGTTGCTGGCGGCCTTCATCCTGCCGAACGACCCCGCTGTCAGTCGGCTGATCAAGGCTACCAGCGACGTGCTGCGGCGCGGCGGCCGGCCCGACGGCGTCGAGGGGTACCAATCGAAAAGCCGCACGCGGGTGCACGAACTGGCGTCCGCCGTCTGGTCGGCGGTGGCGTCCCTGCGCCTCACCTACGCGGAGCCGCCGACCAGCTTCGAATGGCAGGGGCAGAAGGTGCGCTCGCCGTCGCAGATCCTGGAAACGGGTTTGGGGACGTGCCTCGACACCGCGCTGCTGTTCGCCGCGGTGCTGGAGCAGGCCGGCCTCTACCCGGTGATCGTGGTCACCCGCGGCCACGCCTTCGCGGGCGTCTGGCTGCAACCGCAGGAATTCGCCACCCTGCTCGTGGACGACGCCGCCAGTCTGCGCAAGCGCGTGGCGCTCCAGGAGCTGGTGCTGTTCGAAACCACGCTAGCCACCGGCGGGCACCCGTCGCCCTTCTCCCGCGCCATCGCCCAGGCGAACCGCCAGATCGACGAGGAGCGGGAGGGCGATTTCGTCATGGCGCTCGACATCCGCCGGGCCCGCATGCAGCGCCTGCGCCCGCTGGCCCTGGCGGACGTGGCGCCGGCGGCGGGGACCGGGGCGGCTGCGGAAGAGGTGGACATCGGCCCGGTGAGCGATGTGCTGGAAGCGGCTCCGGCCCTTCCTGATTTCGATCTGGCCGACCCGGTGGACACGGCCACCACGGCGGAAGGGCGGCTGGACCGCTGGCAGCGCAAGCTGCTCGACCTCACCACACGGAACCGCCTGCTCAACGTCAAGCCGGGCGCGACCACCATCCGCCTGCTCTGTCCCGATCCGGCCACGCTGGAGGACCGTCTCGCCGACGGCGCCAGCTTCCGCATCGTGGCGGCCCCCGCGATGGAGGGTGGGGCGGGCCGAGATACGGCGCTGCACCTGCAGCGCACCGGGGAGGAACTGGACACGGCCTATGCCCGTGACGCGATGGAGCGCGGCGAAATCCTGTCGCCCCTGCCGACGGACAAGCTCGACGCGCAGTTGATCGATCTCTACCGCAAGGCGCAGCTCGATCTGGCGGAGGGCGGGGCCAACACGCTGTTCCTGGCGGTGGGCTTCCTGGTTTGGAAGAAGTCCGGCAGCGACACGCGGCAATACCGCGCCCCGCTGATCCTGCTGCCGGTGAAGCTGCAACGGCGCAGCGTGCGGTCGGGCGTGCGGCTGTCCAACCACGAGGATGAGCCGCGCTTCAACCTGACGCTGCTTCAAATGCTGCACCAGGACTTCAAGCTGGACATTCCGGAACTGGCGGGGCCGCTGCCGGTGGACCAGTCCGGAATCGACGTCCCGCGCATCTGGACCCTGGTTCGCCGCGCGGTGCGCGACATGCCCGGATTCGAGGTGGTGGAGGATGTGGTGCTGGGCGCCTTCTCCTTCGCCAAGTACCTGATGTGGAAGGATCTGGTTGACCGCACCGAGGCGCTGAAGCGCAGCCCGGTGGTGCGGCACCTGCTGGAGACGCCGCGCGACGCCTACACGTCCCAAACGGAGCCGCCGCACCCGACGGAGTTGGACGGGCTCGTGACGCCGGAGGAGCTGTTCACCCCGCTCCCAGCCGATTCCTCGCAACTGGCGGCGGTGGTCGGATCGGCGCGGGGGTGCGACTTCGTGCTGGATGGCCCGCCGGGCACCGGCAAGTCCCAGACTATCGCCAACATGATCGCCCACAATCTGGCTCTCGGCCGGACGGTGCTGTTCGTGGCAGAAAAGCGCGCGGCCCTGGATGTGGTCCACCGCCGGCTGGTCGCCCACGGCCTCGGTCCCTTCTGTCTGGAATTGCACAGCAACAAGGCGTCCAAACAGGACGTCCTGGGCCAGCTCGACGCCGCCTGGACCACGGCGGAGGAGCCGCCGACGGAACTCTGGAGCCGCCGCGCCGCCGAATTGAAGCTCAGCCGCGACCGGCTGAACGACCTCGTGCGGGCGATTCACCGGCGGCACGCCAACGGCCTCACCCTGTACGGCGCCATCGGCCGCGTCGCCAGGGACGGCGCGGAATCGGCCTTGCGCCTGGGGTGGCCGAGAGGGACGGAGCATAGCGAGACGGATCTGGAACGGCTGCGCGACGCCGTGCACAAGCTTAACCTGCACCGGGCCACCGCATCGCCCGAGAACCGGGCGGCCTTCGGTCCTGTCGGGGGTGCGGAATGGTCGAACGCCTGGCAGGCCGACCTGCTGGCCGCGGCGGGCGCACTAGCCGCCGCGGCCAAGGCTCTGGACGAAGCCCGCGGGCAGCTTGCAGGCGGGATGGGCATCAGCTTGGGTGGCGGCATCGGCGTCGAAACGGGCGGTGGCGACCGGCGCGGTCTGGCGGCGGCGGCCACCCTGGCCCAGGCCCTGGCGCAGGCCGAAGGGTTCACTCTGGCGTTCGCCTTCACCCCGGACGCCGCCAGGATGATCGAACAGGGGACGTGGGCGTTGCCGCTCGTCGCCGCCTGTCGCGCCGAAGCGGCACTGCTGTCCCGTCCGCTGGACCCCGACACCATCAAGGCCCTACCCCTGGCGGAACTCGACGCCGAATGGGCCGCGGCCAACGAAGCCATCTGGCCCCTGTCGGCGCTGCGGAAGAAGGCGGTGGCGAAGCGGCTCGACCCCGCCGGCAACGCCAATCCGGAGACGGATTTGCCCCGGCTGCGCCAATTGCAGGCGATGCTGGTCGACATCGACGGATTGCCGCAGGTGCAGGCGCTTCCCGGCTGGCGGGGCTTGGCGACCGACCTGGAACGCCTCGACCGCAAGCTGAAGGCCGCCGGCGCGTTGCGGTCCGCCGTCGGCGGGGCGGCCCAGAGCCCGGACCAGCTCATCGCCCTGCGCGGAACCCTGAAGCGGCTTTGCACCGACGCCAGCGACCTGCTCGCGCCCGATGGGGCCATCGGTCTGGCGATCCAGCGCTATCTCGACCGCCACGCGGCCTTCGTGGATGCCAAGGACGCGTTCGAGCGCATCGCGGGGACGCCGGAGCCCATCGACGGCGCCGACCTGCTGGCCGACTGTCAGGCCATGGCGGCGGCCATGGCGGCGCGGGCGACCCAGTTGAACGCCTGGACGGCGTGGCAGCGCGTGCGGCGCTCGGCGGTGGAGCAGGGGCTGGACGCGCTGGTGGAGGCCGTGGAGACCGGAACCGTTCCCCCGGGCGGCGCGGTGGACGCCTTCGACGTCGCCTACGCGCGCTGGTGGGCGGAAGGCGCCATCGATGCCGAACCGCTGGTGCGCGACTTCAACATCACCGAGCATCTGGACGCGATCGACCGCTTCCGCGCTCTGGACCATGAATTCGCGGAACTGACCCAGCTCGCCATCCGCGCCCGGATCGCGAGCGGCATACCGGCCAAGGAGTCCAAGAACCAGCCGGTGGGCTTCAGCACGCTTGCCCATCAGTTGAAGCTGCAAAAGCGTCACAAGCCGGTCCGCCAACTGGTGGGGGAGATGGGGCCGGCCCTGACGACCCTGACCCCCTGCCTGCTGATGAGCCCGCTGTCGGTGGCGCAATATCTGCCGCCGGAGATGCCGGCGTTCGATCTGGTCATCTTCGACGAGGCGTCGCAGATCACGCCGTGGGACGCGGTCGGCGCCATCGCCCGCGGCACCCAGGTGGTGGTCGCCGGCGATCCCAAGCAGATGCCGCCGACCAGCTTCTTCGATCGCGGCGCCGGCGCCGAGGAGGACGACAGCGAGGTCGAGGCCGACCACGAGAGCATCCTGGAGGAATGCCTGGGCGCGCGCCTGCCGCAACGCCGCCTGACCTGGCATTACCGCAGCCGGCACGAAAGCCTGATCGCCTTTTCCAACCACCGCTATTACGACGGTGATCTGATCACCTTCCCGGCTCCGGTGACGCGGGACACGATGGTGACCCTGCGGCAGGTCCCCGGCGCTTGGTCGCGCGGCAAGAACCGGAACAACCAGGTGGAGGCCGAGGCGGTGGTGACGGAGGTGGTGCGCCGCCTGCTCGACCCGGCCTTCGTCGATGAAAAGGGCGATCGGCTGACGCTGGCTGTCATCACCCTGAACTCGGAACAGCAGAAACTGATCGAAGACCTGTTGGACCGCGCGCGGCGGCGTTACCCGGAGTTGGAGCCTTACTTCGCGGAGGACGCGCCGGAACCGGTGGTCGTCAAGAACCTGGAGACGGTCCAGGGCGACGAGCGCGACGTGATCCTGCTGGGCATCGCCTACGGGCCGGAAACCCCGAACGCCCCGACGATGGCGATGAATTTCGGCCCGCTCAACCGCGAGGGCGGCTGGCGGCGGCTCAACGTCGCCGTCACGCGAGCCCGGCGGGAGATGGTCGTCTTCACCTCGTTCCCGCCCGATCTCATCGACCTCAACCGTACCAGCTCGTCGGCCCTACGCGATCTGCGGCATTTCCTCGAATACGCGGAGCGGGGCACGCGGGCGCTGGGCGAGGCGTCGGCCGGTTCCGCGGGCGGTTCGAACGCCTGTTTCGAACAGGCGGTGGCGCGGGGGCTGCGGGACCGCGGCTGGACGGTGGTGCCGGAGGTCGGCGTGTCACGCTTCCGCATCGACCTGGGCGTCGTCCATCCGGATCGCCCCGATGATTATCTGATCGGCGTCGAATGCGACGGTGCCTCCTACCATGGCGCCGCCACCGCGCGGGACCGCGACAAGGTTCGCGAGGCGGTGCTGAAGAGCCTGGGCTGGACGTTGACACGGGTTTGGGCGACCGAATGGTGGATTGATCCGCAGGGCGCCCTGGATCGCCTGGATTTCACCATCAAGGAGACGCTCGACCGCGCCCGCGCCCGCGCCGATGCGCTGGCGGCCCCGGTGGCAGGACCCACCCCGGATGTGGCGCTTGACCTGCAGTTGGACGACGCTGATGCCGCCGTAGACGCGGACGCCCCGGCAGAGCCGGGTGAGAACGAAGAGTCCCTTGGCGGCGACTACCGTCTGGCGGATTTCGGTGGCATGACGGCGATCAGCCCAGACCGGTTCCAGGACGACGACTATGCCGCCGTCCTCAAGGAGATGGTGCTGCACGTCGTCGCGGCGGAGGCGCCGATCCGCGACAGCCTGCTGGTCGAACGCATTGCCCGCGCCCACGGGTTCAAACGCTCCGGCCGGCAGATCCGGGAGCGAATCATGACCGTGGTCCGCAGCGTCGCCCATGTCGAGGCGGAGCACACCGGTGCCAGTTTCGTCTGGCCCGACGCGATGGCGGTCGCCGCTTGGGAACGGGCCCGGTACCCGAACTCCAGCGCCGACGTCCGTTCCATCGAGGACATCGCCCTGCCGGAGCTGTCGGCGGCCATTCGGGGTTGCATGGATGCCGCTGACCCGCTGACGGACGCGGCCCGGCGCTTCGGAGTCAAACGGCTGGCCGGCGGCGGCAAGACCCGCCTCGCCATGGCCAAGCCCGTGACGGGACATTTCAGGGACTAGGGGACTTGAATCCGACGACTTATCTCGCACGCCGGCTCCGTTTCACGGATCGCGGTGGAGACCTGCGAACGGTCGACGAGGCGGGGATGCTTGCGATCCCCGGCGCCAAGATCATCCTCGCCGAGCCGGGCATGGGGAAGAGCGAACTCATGTGCCAAGCGGGCAGAGTTCTCGGCGTGGAGCCGGTCACCGCAAGCCGCTTCATGCGGGCGAAGAACGCATCGCGGCTCGTCGAGCCCGGCAAGCCGCTGCTCATCGACGGACTCGACGAGGCAATGGCACGGCGCGAGGGGGATGCGGTCGACGAGATCCTGGCCCAACTCGAAGAGGCCGGTTCTCCCGACTTCGTGCTGTCGTGCCGTGCGCGGGAATGGCAGGCGCGCACCATCAGCGGCCTCCGCCCACTCTACGGTGCGGAACCCACGGTCTTCACCATCGAGCCCTTCGACGATCAGGAAGCGCTTGCCTTTCTGGCCCGGCGGCATGCCAAGGCCGACGCCGAGCATGTGCTCAACCATCTCAACGAACACGGCCTGTCCGACCTCCACCGCAATCCGCTGACGCTCGGCCTGATGGGAAGGGTCGCCGAGACTGACAAGGCGTTGCCACGGACGCGCGCCGCGCTGTTCGAGCAGGTCTGCAGCTTGGTCTGGCCGGAGCGCGACCCCGACCGCCAGGACCTTGGCCTTGCAAAGCTGGGCGAGGAGCAGGCCCTGTCGGCGGCGGGAGCGATTGCCGCAGGGCTGATCCTCGCCGGTGCCGAGGCGGTGAGCCTCGTCGGCCTGGCACATCTCCAGGAGGGCGATGTCCTCCTCGCGGATCTCGCCAGCCTGCCCGGTGCGGAGGCGGCGTCCGTGATCGTCTCGTCGAAACTCTTCGTCAGCGTGGGCGTCGGACGCGCGAAGCCGATCCACAGGGTGATCGGCGAGTATCTCGGTGCCCGATGGCTCGCGCGCCATGCAGCCACTCCACGCGCACAGCGCCGGCTGCTCGCGCAGCTTCATGGCAACGGCGTCCCCGCCAGCCTTCGCGGGCTCCATGCTTGGCTCGCTGTCCACAGCCCCATGATGGCCGAACCGGTCATTACGGCGGACCCGTACGGCGTTCTGCGTCACGGAGAAACAGCGGTGCTGACGACGACGCAAGCCGACCTCCTGTTCGAGGCGTTGCGGGCGCTCAGCGCGGAGGATCCGTATTTCCGCGGCACCGACTGGGACGGCCACACTGCGGCGGGGCTTGCGGTGCCGACGCTGCGGAACAAAATCGATGCCGTCATTGGTTCGGCGTCAAGCAACGAGCATCTGCGCTCTCTTCTGATCGAGGCGGTCAGAGGGACGCCGATGGCCGGCGATCTTGCGACGACGCTGGAAGCCACCGTGCTGTCGGGCGATCGGTTCTACCGAGAGCGCGAGGATGCGGCCGAGGCGTTGCTCCCCCACCGGAACCGCGACTGGTGGCGGAGTACCATAGAGTTGCTGCGCGACCAGGGCACGGAGGACGCGACATGCCTGGCCCGCCACCTGATCGACCGCATCGATTGCGACGTGAGCGACGACCTGCTCGTCTCGACCCTCTTCGCCGAGATGGGCGTCCTTGTTTGTCCTCTCCCGCGCGGCAGGAACGCGCATCACGTCACAATGCGAAACTACCGCTGGCTGATGCGGGGACTGCCCACGGATCGCCTCTCCGGCGTGCTGGACCTCATGGCCGAATACAGCGAGCTTCTCGAATCGAAAGATTGGCAGAGTTGGTACAATGTCGCCGATGTCGTCGCCGGCCTCATGGTGCGCGCGATCGACGAAGGCGCGGCTGGTCCTGCGCAGGCGCCGTCGTTCTGGCGCTGGCTCGCGAGCATCGGACGGAGCGGGCATTGGGACCGGGAATCCCAGAGAGAACTCAAGGATCGGTTGGGCGCTCGCGATGACATCCGCCGGGCGGTCCAACTCCACGCCTTCTCTGACCAACGCCGGAGGAAGCCAGTGTGGCAAATCAATTTGGCACTCCGTTCGCGGATGATCGCTCTTTCCGACCGGCCTACCGACGTCGCGTGCTTACTGGACCGCTTCGCCGACGCCGACAATAGGGACGAGGCGCTCCGGGAGGATTGGCGTGAACTGATGCATCTGGGGACATCCGCTGAAAAAATCGATCCTGCCGTGCGCGCCAGCGGTGCGAAGTTCCAGCGCGACGATGCCCAGTTGACCGCATTCGTCCGCAAGCTGAAGCATCCCAAGAAGTCTGCGCGGGAACTAAAGCATGAGCGTCAGGCCGCCAAGTGCGAGAGGAAGCGGAAGGCCAGATGGAGAACCAGATTCGAGGCTCGCCGCCGCGACTACGCGGCCCAGCGCCCTGCCATCTGCAGCGGTAATTTGGCCGCCATTGTTGACCCTGCGCGGGCCTATCTTGGAGATACCTATCTTGGAGATGTTGAGCGCGGGAAGCCACCCTTGGAGCGTGTCGCCCTATGGTTGGGGCCGGAACTCCGCGATGACGTGATCATGGGTTTCGAGGCCGCGCTCCATCGTGCCGATCTCCCCACCGCTGCTGCCGTCGCTGACGGGATCACACGGAACACGCTCTACACCTACTGCCACGTAATCCTGGCTGGTCTTCTGGCAAGGCTTCGTGCCGGCAGTGGATTCGACGACCTGTCGTCCGATGTCCTGCGGGTCGGACTGCTGATATGCCTGAACGACCTGACTTGGTGCGTCGACAAGGACAAGGACGTCAAGGACTTGCGGAAGGCGCTTGAGGCTATCGTCGCCGCCACCCCCGAAGCGCGAAAAGACTTCGCGCGGCTTTGGATCGAGCCCGCGCTCGCGGCAGGGTGTTTGCATGTCCGCGGCCTTTATCAGCTCACCCACGACGCGAATTGGCAAGCGACGGGTGGGGCACTCGCCGCCGGTTGGCTGACGGCGTACCCGAACGTGCCCGAGAACGTTGAACTTGAGCTGGTCGATTGCCTGACACACGCCGGGGCGCGGGCGCCCCTTGCCGCCATAGCGGCCAATCGGGCGAGCGGGATTTACCGGAACTTCGACCACATGCTCTCCTGGCTTGCGATCGAAGCGCTGGTCCGTTTCGACCAGGTGCGGCCGGACATCGACGGCATCGGCGCCCAGCACCCGCAATTCATCTGGTTCCTGCGCAATCGCTTTCAGTTTGAACAAGGAAAAACGGGGATTCCCATCACCGTGGCCCAGGCCAAGTGGATCGTTTTGGAGTTCCGCCGAGCGTGGCCCTACGCCGAGTTGCGGGGAAGCGGATCGGGAGATACCAATCCTTACGATGCCACGAACTTCCTGCTCGCGCTGATCGGCCGCCTTGTGAACGACACCGGCGGCGAAGCGACCGAGGCGTTGCGGGCGCTAGCCACCGAGCCGGCGGACAGCTACAGCCAGCTGATCCTCCACATGGCCGCCGAGCTACGGCAGAAGCGTGCGGAAGAAGCCTTCGAGCCGCTGCCGCCCGTACGTCTCAAGGAACTGCTCACCGAGGGGCCGCCGTCCAACGCCGATGACCTGAAGTCGCTGGTGCTTGAGGAACTGACGCTCGCGCAGGCGAAGCTCATTGGCGACGACCTCGACCAAGTCCGCGACTTTTGGGGCGATGACGGGGTGCCGTACGACGAGAATCGTTGCCGGGACCGGCTTGCGGTGATGATCGAGCCGGAGCTCACCCGCTACGGTGTGCAACGGGTGACCGAAGCGGACATGCCGAAGTCGAAGCGGGCCGATCTCGCCTTCGCCCGTGGGGCGCTCCAGTTGCCTATGGAGGTGAAGGGGCAATGGCACCGGAAAGTTTGGGACGCCGCGACTGGCCAGCTTGATACCCGGTATCTCATCGATTGGCGTTCCGGGGAGCGTGGAATCTATTGCGTGCTGTGGTTCGGCGATCTGCCGGCGAAAGACGGGCGGAGGCTGAAGGCGCCGCCCAATGGACTGAATGCGCCGACGACAGCGGAAGAGATGAAGGCGATGTTGATTGACCGTATTCCGGAAGCGCGGCGGAGGTTCATTGACGTGGTCGTTTTGGATTTTGTTGCGGGCAAACCGTGAAGCGCCAGATTCCCAGGATGATATCGTTCCCTGTACCACGTTGATACCGTTCCGGTGTGGGCCCGCACCGCTTCTCAGTGTGTTGCAGCGAAGCGTTGGCGACGATCACAGTGGGAGTTTTTTCCATAAGACACCTTATGGTAGTTTTTGGTGTTGCGTGGTGGGTTCTATCCTGAAGTGCACCTCTTGTGTCAGTGCAAGGGCTTACCGGCTTCAGGGGTCAGGATGGGCACGCAGTATTCTCACATCGATCTGGCCGAACGGCGACGCATTCAGAAAATGCGTGACGCCAAGGTGCCGGTGGCGGTGATCGCGGCGGAGTTGGGTCGGCACCGCTCGACGATTCATCGCGAAATCCGGCGCAACTTTTATCACGATCCTTTTCGCGACCGCTGGGGCCAGGAATATCGGTGCTACTACTGCACCACAGCCGACGCTTACGCCCACCGCTTACGGGCGCGGCGGGCCAGGCCGCTGACGGTTGCGTCTCACGCCCGAACGTCGAGGGGACCGGTGCACCTTGTTGGTCGACAGCACTGGCGTGAAACCGAGCGGGCCGAGCGAATGGCTGGTTGAAATGCATAGTCTCCAGCGCCGCCGGGCTTAAAGTATGCATGGTTGATGGAATCTACCGCGCGGGCCAGAGCCAACCGCACCATTGGCAAGTACGATGTGCACCTCACCGACGCGGCAGCCTTGCCGCAGATCGCCGCAGGGGTGCTGGCGCCCGCAGACGACGGCCGGTTGCCTGGGTTACTGTCCCACACATGACGACCACAGACGGATTGAACGCGCTCGTCCGGGCGCTGCGCGACATGGCCAAAACCGGATCGGACGGTTTCGAAGGCTTCGTGCGCAACGTCCTCCGGCATGCGCTCGGGCGTCACATCCGGCTTCTAAAGTCGGGCCCGCAGCACGGCGGCGACATGCTGGCCGACAGCCGAACGGCCCTGCCGGAGATGGTCATCGAATGCAAGCGCTACACCCGCAAGCTGTCGTTCGACGAACTCCGCACAAAGCTCGAGGAGGCACTCCGCGAACGGCCGAACATGGAGCTGTGGGTCGTCGCGACGACCGTGGACATCAACGCCCGCGACGTGGAGCGGCTGCGCGATATCGCCGGCGACAAGTACGTGTCGGTCGAATGCCTGGACTGGGACGATTCGGCCGGCGCCATTCCCTCGCTGGCGGCGCTGTGCGCGCGGGTGCCGGATCTCGTGCAGGCGAAATTCCCGGCGCTCTGGCCCGCCTTCAAGGTCTGCGTCGACGCGCGCAAGGCGGAGTTCGAGCGGTTGGGCGACGACATTGTCGACCGGCTGAGCCGCCCGGACTGCGGCTACGCCCTGGCGCAGGCTAAGGCCGAGGGCTGGCTGCGCACCACCCTGGCCTCGCCGGTGATGGCACGCCGGAACCTGCGCAGCCGCGCCGGACTGACGGCGCCCGAGACGCGGCGCATCCGTCGCGATGCCATCATGCAGGGCTTGGACGACTGGTGGAGCGACGGGGCGGAAGCGCCTTGTGTCCTGCTCGGCAAGGAAGGCATGGGCAAGACCTGGGCGATACTGGCCTGGTGCCTGGAACGTTTCGAGAAGGATGCGGAACCACCGCTGGTGCTGGTGGTGTCGGCCGGCGATGTGGATTCCACGGACGCCGAACGAACCTTCGATCAGATTCTGCGCAAGGCGACGGCGTCCGATGCGTTGCGCTGGGACCGGGTTGAGCATTGGGCAAAGCATGGCGATGATCGGCGCATCCTGGTGATCGTCGATGGGCTGAACCAGAACTTCGGTTTTGACTGGCGCGATTTCCTTTTCCGGTTCGAACGCTTGGTGATGAACGAAACGAGCGTCTTCGCCCTGGCGCTGACCTGCCGCCCGGAATACTGGGAACGCGATCTCCAAAGCCCTCTTCAGGCATCGGGCGAAGACTTCACGAAAATCCCGGTCGGGCCGTTTGACGACGCGGAGCTGGAGGCATTCCTGCGCCTGCACGGCCACAGCACGCAGGATTTTCCGGAAGGCCTGCGCGCCGTGATGAGCGTCCCGCGCCTCTCCGAGTTGGCGATGGAACTAAGCGCCCATCTGTCGCAGGTCGGCGAGGTCACTCGTGAAATGCTCTAC
Organism: Azospirillum baldaniorum; assembly: GCF_003119195.2. Lineage (NCBI taxonomy): Bacteria > Pseudomonadati > Pseudomonadota > Alphaproteobacteria > Rhodospirillales > Azospirillaceae > Azospirillum > Azospirillum baldaniorum. The sequence goes on from NZ_CP022261.1 coordinate 191,224, forward strand.
CTCGCGGAGTGGGCGCACCGCAGGCGCGTCAACGCCGACGCCGGCGTCCTCGACCCCAGGGCGATCAAACGCTTCGCGGGTGAACTGGCGCATCGCTTTCTGAACGACCCCGCCGATGCCATCTCATGCCAGGAAATTCTCAAGATCCTCGACCGCAATGGCGGGCAGGGCAAGGAGAGACTCGGCAACGCGCTCAGCGACATCGTCGACGGGCATTGGCTCAATCCGGGCGGTGACGATCATTGCTACCTGATCGAGCCGCAGGCGCTGCCCTACGTCGTCGGCCTCGATCTGGTCGAACAGGCACGCCGCAAGCCCGAACCGGCCGCGGTGCGCGAGGTGATCGCCGAGTACACCGAGCCGGCCTCGGGCGGCGATTTCGCCGCGCAAGTCCTGCGCGCGGCGACCGCCGTGGCGATATACGGCGGCCGGGTGGAGAGCGTGTACGACAGCCGAAGCCGTCGGGACGACGAGGTGCCGGCGAGCGTCAAGGAGGAGTTGCTGGCGGCTTGGCTGACCAGCCAGAACTTCGGCGAAGAGGACGAGGATGAGGCCGGCCGTCTGATCGGGGCCGATCCGGTATCGTATCTTGACGTGGCGGAACGCCTGTGTTCCGACGGCGGGTATGAGTTCCGCAGCCATGATGTGCTGGTGCGTGCTTTCGTCCGCGGCGCCCGCCGGGTGCCGGCCGTTCTCGACGCCCTCAAGGCGCGGCTGCCGTCCTGGGTTGGCGAGGCCGAGCAGTATCGGCTTTGGAGTCCCGCGTCCTTGCAGCAAGGGCACGCCGACGCCATCACCCGAAGTCTCGCGCACGCCTCGGATATCGCTGCGGCGTTGAAGCGGCCCTGGACGGCGGACACGCTCGTGAAGGGGGGGGCGTCGTTGCAGCACAATGCCTTTAGAATTCTCTCACATCTGCCGCGCGCGCCGTTCGTCGATACACTGACCGCATGGGCTGTGTCGAAAGCGGTGTTCAATACATCAGACCATGCGGAAGAAACGTCGGCGGCGTGGATCCTGCGGCTGAACCCGCAGGATCGGGACAACGCGAACGAGATTCTGATCGCCGAAGCGGTGCTCTTGGAGAGCTCCGGCGACCGGTTCGGTGCGACCGTGGGCTGGCACATGCGCTGGATGGTGGGCAGCCGAACGGCCCTCGCGCCGTTGTCGCCCGCACTGGAAATGCCGGCCAGATCGTGCCCTGCCGGCTGGATCATTGATGGACAGGGCAGGCTGACCCGGGACCGACGCAAGAAACCCCTGCAATGGTCCGAGTTGAAGGACCTTGGGGAACATGCGTCCGACAGCCGGGTCACGCTCGATACCACGGCGCTCTTCGATCTCGCCGATATGGTGCGCCGGACGAGCCTGTCGGATATGCTGGAAGGCGACCCCACCGCCGAGGCGGACCCCAGGGACAACGCGCGCGTTGTCCTGCTCCGCTGGGCGCCCGCCTTGTGGGCGAAGACCCTGGGTTCCCATCTCCGCTCGCGGGCAGCGATGATCGACACGGATTTCGCATCCATGTCAATGGACCTCTCTGAAGACTTCCTAATCGTGACACCGGAGGCGTTGGACGAACTGTCGCGGGCCAGCCTTGAAGTCTTGCGCAGTCAGCAGTGGGAAGGAGGGTTCCTGGAACCCTACCAAGTGCGGGACCTGTTTAACTGCGTAATGCTCGGTTTGGCCGGCAAGTCGGCGCAGGAGCAGGTGGCCCTTCTGTCGGACTGGCCTGATGGGGCAAGCTTCGAAGCGCGCTGGGCCGCGATTCTCGCGCGGCCAGATGCGGGAACATTGATGGATGTCCTCGCTCGCATCGAAGTCACCGGACAACCCGCAGAACGTCAAGCTTGGCTCGGCTACCTGAGCTTTTCGAACCTTACAGCGATGCCAGCCGAAGGAAGCCGGATTCTTGCCCGGCTGGTTTCGGGGACCGATCTGGAGAGTGTGGTGCTTCCTGTGCTTTTGCGCTGTCCACAACGGCACGCGGCATCTGCCCTGGCGCAAACCGATTGGATCAGCCGCTATGCACCGCCCAGGGATACGCGCCTGCAAGGCTCCTTTATCCTGGCATCCAAACATAGCGGTCTCTCGCTTCCGGAACTGGTCGAGCGCATCCACATCACTGTCCTGCCGTGGGCGGTCGAACAGCGGGGCTGCCAGCCAGACGACGTGGCTGTCCTTCGGTGTGCCCTGTTGTCGTACATCGAGGCATCCCTGCGTGGGGACTTCGACAATATTGCTGTTTCGGGACCTGAGACTTTTCCCGACGAGATCAGCCACCGCCTGCATGCTCCCAAGGCCCACCGGGTTCTTTGGCGTGAGCACCGCGCGGAACTCGAACCGCTGCTGGAGGCCGTCGCGTCCCGAGACGATCCGATCCGAATGGGAGAAGGCCCTTTGGCCATGCTGGTCCGCGGCCTGCTCTGCGCAGCCATGACGGACACACCAGAGGTCGGAATCGCCCTCTGGCAAGCCATGCACCAAAGGCGACCGCGTCATGGGTTTCCCGGTCACGAAGCTGCCGATCTTCTGCATCTGCCGTTCACCATTGACGGTCCGGCCATGTCGCCGCTACGGCGGCGCGTGCTCGAACTGGCGTTCACCGACGACGAGTTGGCAACGAGCGTCCGGATCGCGATGCGCCATGGCCGGTCATCCTGGCTGCTGTCGACGATCGAAGCCGGTTTCGAAAGCGCCGACACCGCCTGGAACGCCCGCGCCCTGACGTTGGCCGGGCTTCTCGACGAAAGCCCGGCGGCCGATGCACTGTGGGAACGGATCTCGGCCGACCAGGCCCTGCGCGGCTGGCTCGACGATGTCCGCCGGAACGCTGCGAAAGGATACCGGCGCAACGCCCAAGCTCGCCACTGGTTGCGGCAATTCCTGTCAGCGTCGGACGACGCCGAGGCGCTGGCCGGCCATGCCCTGTTCCTGGCGTGCGTCGGCCCGCAGGTTGAAAGCTGGGCCGATTCCATGGTCGCTACAGCGAAGGACCTGCCCGAGCGCCGACTCCAGCATTGGCGGATCAACCGTGCACGGATCGATGAAAAGCTTCGCTCCAAGGAAAGCACCTTTTTCCACACGCCCATCTGCAAGGACCTTCATCCATGGACGACGCTGTGAGTTTCAAGGGCGCCACCGCACGCATCGACCTCGACGGCAACGGCACCATTGATGAGTCCATGACCTTCACCGGCAAAGGTTCCGGCGCCATCTTCTTCACGCCCGGCCAAGTCGGCGACAGCTCCTACATAGCCTTCATCCTGAAGTAACCAGTCACACGTATTGTTCGTGTCGAGCCTGTTCCGCAGGGCAGCAGCCATTTCCGAAGGGCTTCTGTGCGCAGTTATGCCTCCGCATCAAGCGGTGACTTGATCACCCCTGAAGCAGGAACGCTGCTGACGCCCTGGACCTACTTCCTGCCACCCTTCTCACGCGATTACCCCCACCATGACATCATCACCCCTATCACTGTCGAACGATTCCGGTCTCTCGTTGTAACGGCCCACCTGGGTGGCATCGGAGCGGCCATCGCCATCTTTCAATCTGTGCTGCCGTACACATATGTGTCGGATTGTCGGGCCAACCTCGGCTCGCGCGAGATCACAGAGCTTCTTGCCCGATTATCGCGCTTTTCTTCTTTGGCATTGTCATAGCCGTCCTGCCGCAGCTGATCGCTTGCTTTCAGATCGGTTTCAGGCTTTGCGGCACTGTGCTTTACCCTTTGTCACGCAGGGTGTCGTCGACGCTCGGCCCTATGACGACCCCTTGGACCGCGCGCGTTCTCTTCCGTGTCGAGGCGGCGGCAGCCGCTCTCAACAGATGGTGCAAGCGCCCGGCGATCGCCCCTTCTATTTCACGTCGGAGGACTTCTGCGTCGCCTCGGCGGAGGCTGCCCGCGTCTGATTCAAGCGCAATGACGCCAACATCCTGAACACGCTCAGCTTCGCTCTGTTTTCTCTATACATCTTGGGGGCTTTATACCGGCGTCATCTCCGATTTCTCCCGTGCTCCAAATGATCGGTCAACAGCTTAAGCTCACCGAAGTGTGTGCGAAGGCTCAAGGCTATACCATCGACCGGGAATCGATTAATCCATGGATCAACGTCTCGCCATACCAGCCAGAAGCGCCTAGGGTCCGGACTCATAACCAGTAGGCGACGGTTGCCACGATGTGGACGGCGGCCATGAAGTTGGTGGCGGAGCGGTCATAGCGGGTGGCGATGCGCCGGAAGTCCTTGAGGCGCCCAAACATGCGCTCGATGACGTTGCGGTTCCGATAGAGGTAGGGAGAGAAGCAGTTTTTCCAGCGCTTGTTGGCGCGTGGCGGGATGTTGGGCGCGGCTCCCGCCTCTTCGATCTTCCGGCGAACAGCGGCACTGTCGTATCCCTTGTCGCCGTGCAGGAGATCGGTGGCGGGCATCCGGTCGAGCAGACGGTCGGCGGCGGTGCAGTCGGCAACCTGACCGCCGGTCAACAGGAAGGCGAGCGGCCGACGCCGCGGATCGCTCAGGGCGTGGATTTTGTGGTTCGTCCGCCACGGGACCGTCCGATGGCCTGGGCGCGCTCCCCCCTTTCCCGCCACTCGCCGAACGATGGGCACGGACCGCCGTGGAGTCGATCATCACCTGGGCCGGTGGGCCACCTGCCGCTGCCAACGCATGGAAGATATCCTCCCACACGCCCTTGGCCGCCCAGCGGACGAAGCGGTTGTAGAGCGTCTTGCGCGGACCGTAGACCGGCGGCGCGTCCGCCCAGCGCCCACCCGACTTCAGCACATGGACGATCCCGCTGATCACACGTCGGTCATCAACGCGCGGCTTGCCTCGGGTATCGCGCGGAAGGTGCGGCTCAAGCCGTCCGAACTGCTCCACGTCAACCAGAACTGACCGTCGTTCATCACAAAGCCCCTTTCCAGGGCTTTGAATCATAACGATTCCCTTCGGGAAAGGCTCTTTATGGGTCCAGACCCTAAGGCGACGGAGCCGGCGGCACAGGGCGATCTATTCTCCCACGCTGAGGAGCGTGCCGAGCTCCGCGGCGCCTGCCGTCCAGCCCCTTCTCCCGCCAGCAGCTCGATTCCCGTCCGCAAGGCCGGGAGGGCCGTGGCCCGCGAGGGGTCGCCCTCCCACTGGCCGGCGAGCGCTTCCGACACGGTCAGGCGCAGCCGGATTTCATCGGGACTCATCGCCCGAACCAGTGCCTTCGCCTTCCGGCGGCCTTCCTCCGTCGGTTCGGCGAAAAACGGCTGAAGCGTCGCCGGCGCCATGTCGGCCGGGGCCAAGGGACCGGCGAGGCGATAGGAGCTGTTCTTGCTTCCGCCCGGATTGGCGGCCAGAAGCCCTTTGGCCACGAGGTCGGCAATGTCGCGCTGCGCCGTCGGCATGCTGCAGTCCGTCAGCTTCGCCCATTTCGGCGACGTCATGAAGCCTTTCCATTCCGGGTCCAGCATGCGAACGAGCACAGCCCCTGACGCGGCGTGACGCCGGCTTGGCGCGCCTGGTC
>NZ_CP022262.1:0-75000 GCF_003119195.2 Azospirillum baldaniorum
GGCGATCAGCCAGGGCGACCCGTCGGTCTTCCTGACCCACCCGATCTCGGCGGCCCTGCTGATCATCGCGGCCCTGCTGGTGATCGGCCCGATGGTCCTGCGCTACCGGAGCAATGGGGCGGCCAAGGGCACAGGCAAGAACGACAACGCCTCCCCGTCCGGCAGCCATCCCGCGACGTAAGACCGCCATTCTTCGGCCATTCTTCGAAGGACTTTTTCATGGAAAGCGTCGATCTCTGGTCGCAGCTCGCCGCCCTTGGGCAGGTGGTCGCCATCGACCTCGTGCTGGCCGGCGACAACGCCATCGTGGTCGGCATGGCCGCCGCCGCGGTGCCGCTGGCGCAGCGCCGCAGGGTGATCTTCTGGGGCATCGGGCGGCCATCATCCTGCGCATCTTCTTCGCCCTGATCACCACCCAGCTCCTCGCCATCATCGGGTTGACGCTGGCCGGCGGCGTTCTGCTGCTCTGGGTCTGCTGGAAGATGTTCCGCGAGCTGCGCTCCCACGGCACGGACGAGGTGGCGCCCGACGAGGCGATGGACGCCCCGGACACGCCGGTCGGCGTGTCCGGGAACACCGCCGGTGCGCGGTCGGCGGCGTCACGGTGGGGGCCGCCATCTGGCAGATCGTGGTGGCGGACGTGTCGATGTCGCTCGACAACGTGCTGGCCGTGGCCGGTGCGGCCAAGGACCACCCCACCATCCTGGTGATCGGTCTGCTGCTGTCCGTCGTGCTGATGGGGGCGGCCGCCAACATGATCGCGCATGTCCTGCACAGGCACCGTTGGATCGGCTGGGTCGGTCTCGCCATCATCACCTATGTGGCGCTCGACATGATCTGGCGCGGCAGCAACGAAGTCCTCATGCACACCTCCTGGCTATCGTGACGGAGCGAATCCGATGATCAAGAAGGTTCTCGTTCCCCTGACCGGGCGGCCGCTGGACCGCCGCGCCATCGCCACGGCCTTTCTGCTCGCCGACCGCTTCCGCGCCCATGTGGAGGGGTTGAGCGTCATGCCGCAGGTCGAAATCCGCACCTCCGTGGAAAGCGCCGCCATCCCCAAGGCGCTGGTCGAGCAGCTCATCCGCATCGGGCAGGAGGATCAGGCGCGGGTGGTCGATTCCGCCCACAGCCTGTTCGAGGAGTTCCGCAGCCGCTTCGGCGCCGCGGAGGCGGACAGCCTGACCGGCGGCGGCGAGGACGCGGACGGACTGTCCGCATCCTGGCAGCAGGCCACCGGCCCGCTGGCCGAGACCCTGGCGGAGGAGGCGCGGCTCGCCGATCTGGTGGTGATCGCCCAGACCTCCGACGGCACCAACGCCATGGGTCCGGCCATCGAGGCGACCCTGTTCGGCTCCGGCCGCCCCCTGCTGCTGGCCCCGGCGGCCGAACCGGCGTCGGTCGGGGCCGCGGCGGCGGTGGCCTGGGACGGCGGGGCCGCGGCCTCGCGGGCGGTCGCGGCGGCATTGCCCCTGCTGCAACGCGCCGGCAAGGCGGTCATCCTGTCGGCCGACGTCGCCGACCCCGGACGCACCGCCGACCCTGACCGCCTGTCGGCCTACCTCGCCCTGCACGGCGTGGCGGCGTCGATCCGCCGGGTCGCGGCGTCGGGCCGCGCGGTCGGCCGGGCCTTGCAGGAGACGGCGGCGGAGGCCGGCTGCGACCTGCTGGTGATGGGTGCCTACGGCCACAGCCGGGTCCGCGAACGGGTGTGGGGCGGCGTGACGCTGGACGTGCTGCGCGAGCCGCCCGCCATTCCCATCTTCATGGCGCACTGATTTGTGCATTACGGTGCCCCGGCACCGGGAGACGGACCATGCGCATACTCGTCGTCGAGGACACCGAGGATCTGGCCGACGCCATCGTCCACAGGCTGCGCAAGCTGGGCTACGCCGTCGATTGGGCGCCGACCGGGGACGAGGCGGAGGAATTGCTGCGCCAGGAGGCGTACCAGCTCGTCCTGCTCGACATCATGCTGCCGGGGGTGGACGGGCAGACGCTGCTGAACCGCCTGCGCCAGCGCCGCGACGCCACGCCGGTCCTGGTGATGACCGCCCGTTCCCAGGTGAATGTCCGGGTCGACCTGCTCGACCTCGGCGCCGACGACTTCATCGTAAAGCCCTTCGACCTGCGGGAGCTGGAGGCCCGCTGCCGCGCCCTGCTGCGCCGCTCGCACGGGCTCGCCTCCTCGCGCACGCAGTTCGGCAATCTGGTCTTCGACGCGGCGGCCAAGAAGGTGCTGGTCGACGGCCGCCCCGTCGATCTGGGCGGCCGCGAGTTCCGCCTCCTGGAGCTGTTCCTCAGCAACCTGAACACCGTCCTGTCCAAGGAGGACCTGATGGACCGGCTGTTCAGCCTCGACCAGCCCACCGCGCTGAACGCCATCGAGTTGTATGTCTCCCGCCTCCGGCGCAAGCTGGAGGGCGCGTCGGTGGAGATCCGGACGGTTCGGGGGCTGGGGTATGTGGCGGAAGTGTGTGCCGAAGGCTGAAGGATTCTCGCTGCGGCGGCGGCTGTTCATCCGGCTGCTCGGCGTGCTGGCCGTCCTGACCGCCGGGCTGTTCCTGTTCGTCAGCGCCTACGCCCAGCGCGCCGCCGACGCCGCCTTCGACCGGTTGCTGATGGCGTCGGCGCTGTCGATCTCCGACACGGTGCGGGTGGAGGACGGGCGCTTCTCCGTCGACCTGCCCTACTCCTCGCTGGGCATCCTGGCCCAGGCGCGGCGCGACCGCGTGTTCTACCGGATCACCGCCCCGGACGGCGAACTGGTCACCGGCTACCACGACCTGCCGATGGCGCCCGCCAAGGCCGGGGTCGCCGGAGCAGCCGGCGGCGATTCCGCCACCCGGTTCGAGAACGCCACCTTCCGCGGCATGCCGGTGCGGATCGCCGTCCTGAAGCGCTTCGCGGCGCAGCCGGAGCTTGGCGGCTGGATCACCATCGCCGTCGCCCAGACGCGGGAGGAGCGCGGGGCGCTGGCCCGCGACATCCTGGCGAACGCCTTCCTGCCCATCGCCTTCACCGTGGTCGCGGCGGGCGGGCTGATCTGGTTCGGGGTGCGGCAGGCGCTGGCCCCGCTGGGCTCGCTGGAGCGGATGATCCGCGAGCGGCAGCCCCACGACTTCTCTCCCATCGCCATGCCGCCGCCGCAGGAGGTCTCGCAGCTCGTCCAGGCGATCAACCAGCTCATGGCCCGGCTCAAATCCAACCTCGACACCATGCAGACCTTCCTGGCCGACGCCGCCCACCAGATCCGCACGCCGCTGGCCAGCCTGCGCCTGCAGGCCGAACTCGCCATCGACGAGGACGATCCCGAAGCCCTGCACCGCATCGCCCAGCGCGTGCACCGCAACGCGGTGGAGGCCAGCCAGCTGACCAGCCAGCTCCTCAACCACGCCATGGTGATCCACCGCAGCGAAGCCTTGAAGCCGGAGGACGTCGATCTCGGCGCCCTGCTGGAGCAAGTGTTCCAGCGCGCCCGCGCGGTGGCCGGCGACACGGCGATCCGCCTGGACATCGACCGCGCGGCGGAGCCGGCCACCGTCCCCGGCGACGCGATCAGCCTGCGCGAGGCGCTGACCAACCTGCTCGACAACGCGGTGAAATACGCCGGCCCATCCGGCCCCATCGACCTGTCTTTGACACCTTTGCCAAACGGGCGCGGCCTGCGCGTGGAGATCGCCGACCGCGGCCCCGGCGTGCCGGACGCCGAGAAGCGCCGCGTGCTGGAGCGGTTCGGGCGCGGCAGCTCCGCCGCCGGGGTGGCGGGCAGCGGGCTGGGCCTCGCCATCGTCACCTCGGTGGTGGAGGCGCATGGAGCGGATTTGTCCCTGCTCGACCGCCCCGGCGGCGGGCTGATCGCGCGCATCGATTTCCCGGAGGCGGGCGGCACCACCACGGCGGGGGGAGGGGCCGCGCGGGCCCTGCTGCCCCTTCTGGTCCTCGTCGCTCTGCTCTGGGCGCCTTGGATGCAGGCCGCGCAGGCGGCGCAACTGCTCACCTACCCCGCCCCCGGCGGCGAGCGGGAGAGGCTGCGCATCCATTCCGCCACCGACCGGCAGGCCATCGAGCCGCTGGTCCTCGATTTCCAGCAGCTCCATCCCGACGTCACCATCGAATACAAGGACATGGACACCGCCGACCTCTACGCCGAGGCGGTGGCCGTGCCGGCGAAGGGAGCCGCAGCGGAGACTCCCGACCTGCTCATCAGTTCGGCCTCCGACCTCCAGGTGAAGCTGGTCAACGACGGTTACACCCAACCCCACCGCTCCGCTTTGACCGACGCTCTGCCGGACTGGGCGAACTGGCGGGACGAGGCGTTCGGCTTCACTTTCGAGCCGGCGGTGATCGCCTACCACCGCGACCTGCTGCCGGACGCCCAGGTGCCGCGCACGCGCCCGGCGCTGATCCGGCTGCTGCGCGACGACCCGGCGCGCTTCAGCCGGCGCGTCGCCACCTACGACACGGCCACCAGCGGCATCGGCTATTTGCTGGCCTCGCACGACGCCCTGCTGTTCGGCCAGTACTGGCAGCTCGTCGCGATGATGGGCAACGCCCAGGCGCGGCTGGCCTGCTGCTCCGGCGAGATCCTCGACATGGTGGAGCGGGGCGAGGTGCTGATCGCCTACAACGTCCTCGGCTCCTACGCGCGGGCGCGGGCGGCGGCGGGGGCGCCCATCGGCATCGTGGTGCCGGAGGACTACACGCTGGTCATCTCCCGCGTCGCGGTGATCCCCCGGACGGCCCCCCGGCCGCAGCTCGCCGGGGCGTTCATCGACTATCTTCTGTCGCCGCGCGGGCAGGAGGTGGTGGCCGACCGCTCCGCCCTCTACGCCATCTCCTCCGGCATCAAGCGGGAGGCGTCGGCGTCGGGCCTGCGCTCCAGCACGGCGGCACCACTGCACCCCATATCTCTCAGTCCGGCCCTGCTGGTGTTCCTCGACCGGCTGAAGCGGGAACGCTTCCTGCAGCAATGGCAGTCGGCGATCATGCTGCCCTGAGTCTTTGAGGGGGGCCGCAACCCGCACCCCTGCGCGATGCCTCAGCCATTCCAGCCTCCCGGCGGCGATGGCGCCCGCAGAGCCATGCCCATGCCGTGCAGCCGCGTCCGGCGCTTGTCGACCGGCAGGGCCGCCAGCCCGAGCAGCACCGTCGTCGCGGAATCGAGGCCGCCCGGCGGCCCGATCGCCCCGCTGCCCAGGGCCTCGGCGATCGCATCCGACCGCCCTGCGTCCGGGCTTTCGGCGGCGGCCAGCAGACGCTCCGCGGCGGCGGCGCGGTCCGGCACCGCCCCACGCCCCCCCGCTTTCTTCAGGAGGGCCTTCACCCGCTGACGGTCGTTGCGGTCCTGGAAATGGCCGTGCCGCTGCATCAACCGCACCGCCTCGACCATGTAGTCGGCGAAGCTCCTCAGGTCCCGGCCCACCCGATGCGGAGGCTGTTCCTGCGCCGTCGCCACCGCTTGATGCAACCAGCCGCTGGTCCGTGAGACCTCGGTGATCGCATCCGCGGGGAGCGGCGGCGCAACCGCGGCGAAAAGGTCCGCAAGGATCAGAGCGTCCTCGGCTCCGTCGAGAACCGGACGCCGCAAAGCCTCTGCGAGCAGTCCGTTGAGCCACGGTGAAGAAAAAGGATGTGCTCGCCGTTCCTGCATCCGGAACCCCATGAAAATGACATGGATTTGCAACCTCACGCAGAAGATACCAACTCTTCCGCGGATAGCAACGGAAACGATCCTATCAAGTGAGATGTTTCACAAGAATCAGCCATCACCAATGCGGAAATGAACGCATATGTATTCCACCGTGAGAAACTGTGATCGACAGATTCAATACAAATACGCGATATGTCCTTGAGCGCGTGCACAACCGCTACTAAGATACACTCGGGTATGCAGGAGGGGCGCATGGCGGGCCTGTTGCAGGAACGTACGGGACGCGCGGCGCACGCGAACGCAGCCTTGGCGGCTTGCCCACGGCGTCAGCCGGATCAAGCCGAACGGTGCCACGCACAGGCACCGGCCGGCGGGACACCGCCAGTCAGGACACCTCTGGCCTGAATCCTGCCGGATGCCACCACGGGCAACGTTTTCCCGCAAGGCACGGGCCGGCGTCATCGGGCGGAGGTCTTCGAGGACCGAAGTGAACCTCATTCCCTTCTGAAAGGACCATCGAGAATGAACGACAACAACGAACGCGTCTCGTCCGTGCAGCCGGCGAACCTCGACCTCTCCTTCATCAACAAGCGGCTCGAGATGGCCGGCTACACGCCGCAGCAGGCCACGGAATCGGTTGAGGCCTACCGCCAGTTCCTCGTCGTGGTCGCGGCGAAGCCGAACCTGATCCTGGTCCCGACGAAGGCGGCCGACGCGGCTTGGCACGAGCACATCCTGTTCATGGACCGCTACGAGGCGGACATGATGCGTCTGGTCGGCGCCCGGGTTCACCATCACCCGGACGCACCCGACGCCGACGCGTGGCAGAAGGCCGTCGCCAACACCCAGGACGCCTTCCGGACGACGCTCGGCGTGGAGATTCCGACGGAAGAACTCGCCGGCTGCTTCCTCACGGTCGAGGCGGCCTGAGCGTCATACGATCGTATTGATCGTTGCATGACACGGTGCGTTTGCTGCTAAATTCGCTCGAATGGCAGCGCGTTTCGTAGATGCCCCTCTGAGCGGCGGTCCAGGCCTCGTTCAGAGGGGGTGTCCGTCATCCCCGGCAGCGAGAGGAAGGAGGGATTCATGTCTGATCTGGTCCACGATCTTTCCGGCCGCGCCAGGGACATGAACGCCGGGCTTGCCATCTTCGACAAAAGCGACACGCTTCTGGCAACCAATGACAAGCAAAAGACAATCTATCCCTTCATCGACTATTCGCGCTCGGTGACGTTCCGCGACATCGTGTGGGAATGCGTAAGGCACAAGAAATTCAGCTCGGACACCATTTATTCCGACCCGGACCGGTGGATCGGCTACGCCGAGAACCTTCGCCGGTTCAACCGGTTCTGGCAGTCCTTCACGCTTCATTCCGACGGGCGGGTCATACAGATCACCTACGAGCGGTTGGAAGACACGGACGGCTGGTGGTACCAGATCCGACGCGACGTCACCAGCAACGTCCAGAACAGCGTCCGGGGCGGCTTCGACAGCCTGATTTCCCTCAACGGCGGCGGCGTCCTGCCACCGTCGGGCCAGCCCTCCTTCGTCGTCCGGCTTCTCGACGCCCTGCCCTACCCAGCAGCGTTGCTGACGGCGCGCTGCCAAGTCATCGACGGCAACCAGTCCTTCGCCTCCATCCTGTCGCGGGGGGACGGGCTATCCATGGTCGGTGGCCGGCTTTGCATCCCCAATGCCCCGACCGAACAAGCGGAGCTGGCCAAGCGGGCCGCCGGCTTCTTCCGCCGCCGCACCCGCACGCCGATCACGCTGCGCGTGTCGCGCCTGGACCAGCCATCGCCTTATTTCGCCACCCTGTCGGAACCGCCGGCCCAGAGCGTCGGAAACGGCGGCCCGATGAGCGGCATCCTCCTCCTGACCCTCGTCGATCCGGATATCCTGCCCGCCGTGTCGGCACGCGCCGTCGCCGATCTTCTCCAGATCACCGGATCGGAAGCCGAGATCGCGCTGGCCCTGTGCTCGGGCCGGAGCGTCGACGAGATCGCCGAAGATCGCGGGGTGGAGCGGCGCACCGTCTACAATCAGGTGTCGTCCATCCTGGGCAAGACCGGGCTGCGCAATCAGGCGGGAATCGTTCGGCAGGTGACGATGATCTGCTGGCATTTCGGGTCGCGCGTCTGATCGAATCCGGGTATGCTGCCCGATGCATCGCCGGCCGCGCGAATACCTGGATATGGACGCACTCTTGTGCATACATATGGCGGACGTCCGGTGCAGTTCCGGTTCCGCTCTGGCCGGAGGCCGTGAAGAAGGCAGGGGCGTCTGTTTTTCCCATTTTCCGCCCATCGCCCCGCCCCGATCGTCCTGCAACGTCCCGCATCATGCCCCTGCCCGCCGCTCTGCGTCTGCTCCTGACCGTTCTGGCCATCGTGACCGGTGGCGCGAGCGCCGTGTTTCCGGCAGCGGCCGAAACCTTGCGGGCCAGCCTGTCCGACGATCTGACGACCATCGATCCGTTCGCCTTTCCCGGCTTGGTCTCATCCGGTGTCCTGCGGCAGGTCTATGAGGGCTTCACCGCCATCGACGCCGCCGGCAACGCCGTTCCGGCGCTGGCCACTCGTTGGGAGACGCCGGATGGTGGGCGAACGTGGCGCTTTACCCTGCGCCCGGACGTGCGGTTCCATTCGGGACGCCCATTCACCGCCGCCGACGTCCTGTGGACTTGGGAACACCATCTGACGCGCACGCCCCAGCCCGGCTACAGCGCCTTCTACCTGCGCGGCATCGAAGGGGCCGCGGCGTTGCAGCAGGGGACAGCCGCCTCGCTGTCCGGCGTCGCCATGCCCGACCCTCACACGCTCGTCGTGCGGCTGGCCGAACCCGACGCGCTGTTCCCGCTCTACCCGTTCCTGTTCGTCGACCGCGGCATGGAGGACGAATTCGGGCCCGTTTGGCACGAGCGGGCGTCCGGCGGCACCGGGCCGTTCCGCCTCACCTCCTGGCGGCGCGGCGAATCCGTGCGTCTGGAGGCCCACGCCGATTACTGGGGCGGTGCCCCAGCCGTGGAGGCGGTGTCCCTGGCGGTGCTGCCCGACACCAACACGTTGCTGGCGCGCTACGACGCCGGAGAGCTGGACGTCGCGCCGCTTCCCGACAACGCGGTGCGCACGGTGGTCCGTCAACCGCGCTACGACGGGCAGATCGCGGCCTTCCCCCGCGCGCAGGTGCGCTATCTCGCGCTGAACCAGGATCTGTACCCGCCTTTCCGCGACCAGCGCGTGCGTGAGGCGTTCCGTTACGCGCTGGACCGGGTCGCCACGGTGAACGGGCTCCATGCCGGGCGGGCGCTGCTGACGAACGGCTTCGTCACGCCCGGCCTGGGCGGCTACCACCCCGACGCGGTGCCGTTGACCCCGACCGATCCGAACCGGGCCAAGGCGCTTCTGGCGGAGGCCGGCCACGCCGGGGGGCGCGGATTGCCGCCGCTCCAGATCGCCGGTGGCCCCAACGTGCGCGAGGAGGCCACCTATTTCGCCGCCCAGCTCACCGCGGTGCTGGGAATTCCGGTCGGCGTGCGCATCCAGGAGCGCGCGGCCTTCGTGGCGGCAATCAACGAGGGGCGCGAGGCGCTGTTCATCAACGGCTGGACGGCGGATTTCCCCGATCCCATGGACCAGCTCGCCACCCAATGGCACAGCGCCAGCCCGACCAACCGCGTCCGTTGGCACAACCCGGATTTCGACCGGCTCATGGAGCGGGCGCGCGGCCTCGCCGACCCCGACGCCCGCAACGCGCTCTACCGGGACGCCGAAGCCCTGCTCCGGGGGCAGGCCGTGGCGGTGCCTCTTCCCGTGCCGCAGTTCGTGGCTCTGGTGCGGCCGGGCGTGACCGGGGTGGTCATCCGGCCCGACGGCACGACGGATTACCATTCCGCCCGGTTGCCATGACGGCACGCCGGCTCGGCCGCTATGGCCTGCCCTGGCGATTGGCTTGGCGAATGGCCCGGCGCCTGCCGGGGCTGCTGCTTCTGGCCGGAGCCGCCGTGCTGGCGAGCTTCCTGGCCTCCCACGCGCTCCCCGGAGATCCGGTCCTGCTCATGGTCGACGGGCGGACCGCCGACCCGGAGATGATCCGCCGGCTGAGGGAAGACGCCGGGCTGGATCAGCCGATCGCCGTTCAATTCCTGTCCTACACGCTGGCCCTGCTGCGGGGTGATCTCGGCCAATCGCTGCGCTACGGCGGCGTGCCGGTGACGGCGCTGCTGGGCGAAGCCTTGCCGGTGACGTTGGGGCTGATGGCGGGTGCGGCGGCACTGGCCCTGCCCCTCGGACTCCTGCTGGGTCTCGCCGCGGCGGATGTCCGGCGGGCGTGGCCGGGCACGGCCCTCACCATCGGGTCGGTGCTGGCCCTGTCGGTGCCGCCGCTGGCGCTGGCGACGTGGCTGATGCTGGCGGGGTCCGGTACGGCGCCCTGGGCCGTGGCGGCGCTCGCCCTGCCGGCGGTGGCGATGATCGCCCGCCTGACGCGGACCCAGGTGATGGAGGTGCTGGGACGCGACTTCATCCGCACCGCGCAGGCCAAGGGGCTGGGACGAAGCGCCGTTCTGCTGCGCCACGCCCTGCCGAACGCCCTGGTGCCGCTGGCGGCGGCGGCCGGATCGGTGGCCGGGACGATCCTCACCACCACGGCTGCGGTGGAGACGGTCTTCGCCCTGCCGGGGGTGGGGCGGCTGACCGTCCAGGCGGTGCTGGCCCGCGACCACACGGTCGCCGGAGCCGCCGTTCTGATCTTCGTCCTGATGCAGGTCGCCATCAGCCTGACCGCCGAGCTGCTGATCGGCTTGGCCGATCCGCGACTTCGCAACAATGGGTTGCGCAACAATGGGTTGCGCGACGATGGGATGCCGTCGTGATCGCCGTGCGTTCCTTCACCGGACGCGCCGGCCTGCTGCTCGCGGCGGCGCTGGCCGTGCCGCTGGCCCTCGCCGCCCTTCTGCTGCCGCTCGACCCGTCCGCCATGGATCTCGGGCAGGCCTGGGCCGGGCCGTCCGCCGCCCACCCGCTGGGCTGCGACGGGCTGGGCCGCGACGTCGCCGCCCGGCTGATCGCCGGGACGGGAACCTCCTTCGCCATCGCCGGGCTGGCGCTCACCCTGGCGGTGGGGCTGGGAGTCGCCTCGGGCGGGGTGGCGGGCTGGATCGGCGGGCGCACGGACGCCGTTGTCCTGCGGCTCGCCGACCTGCTGCACGGCTTTCCCGAGCTGTCGCTCGCCATCGCCGCATCCGCGCTGCTGGGTCCGGGCACGGAGGCCATGGTGCTGACACTCGCCCTGGCGGCGTGGCCTTCGCAGGTCCGCTGGTGCCGGGCGCTGGCCCTGTCGAACCGGACCGCCGAGCATGTGCGGGCCGCCACCGCCCTCGGCGCGGGACCGCTGCACACGGTCCGCCGCCATCTCCTGCCGGCGGTCGCCGGGCCGGTCGCCATCCGCGCCGCCCTCTCCATCGGTCCCGTCATGGTGGCGGAGGCGACGCTGAGCGGTCTCGGCCTGGGCATCCAGGAACCGGCGGTGTCGCTGGGCACCCTGATGCGCGACGGGCTGGCCGACCTGCGCGACGCCCCTCACCTGATCGGCGCGACGACGGTCACCGTCGCCGCCATCGCCCTGGCCGTCAACCTGCTGGCCGAAGGTCTGCGCGAAGGCCTCGACCCGCGGAGCGCACCGTTCCGCCGGCCGTGAGGCCGCGTCCCTCAGCGCCGCTGCAGCGCCATGGTGTAGCGGAAGCCGGCGCCCGGATGGGTGTTGACCGCGATCTCCACCAGACGACCGTCGTCGGTGAAATAGCGCCGGGTGATGACGAGGATCGGCGACTGCGGCGGGACATGCAGGCGCGAGGCGACGTTCAGACTGGCCGGGGCGGCCTCGATGTCCTGCATCACCTCGGCGATGCGGACGCCGTAGCGCTGCTCCAGCACCGTGTAGATGGCGTACTGAACCACCTCCAGGTTGCGCACGACGTCGGAAAAGGCGGCGTCGATGTAGACCTCGACATAGGAGAAGGGCTCCGACGTCTCGCGGGTGCGGCGCAGGGCGCTGACGCGGAACCACTGCGTCTCGGGGCGGCAGCCCAGCCGTCCCGCCAGTTCCTCCTCCACGATGATGCGGTCCACCGAGAGGATTTCCAGCCGGGTCGAGGTGGCGTACTGCACCAGCTCGTCCAGGGAACTGATCGAATTGACGAAGCGCCCGTCGGCGCGGCGCGCCGCCAGGACCGAACCCGATCCCTGGCGGCGCAGGATGTAGCCCATCTCCTGAAGCCGGCGCAGCGCCTCGCGCACCGTGTGGCGGCTGACGGCGAAGCGGCTGCACAGCTCCTGCTCGGTCGGCAGGCGGTCGCCGACGGCGTAGACGCCGGAGTCGATCTCCTCCAGCAGGCTGCGGACGATCTCCTGGTAGAGCGGGGTCTCCCCCCGCTCCGCCGCGCCGTCCGTGCCGCTGTTGTCCTTCAGGCTGTCCGCTTCGTCCGACATCGCATCCCTCATGATGCCGGAAGATGGACGAGCCGGGGCGCCGATGCAACCGGCGTACGAGGATGATCCGCGCGGGACGGCTTACGTCAGCAGGACCAGCGACAGGGCCGGGAAGGCGTTGATGACGAGCAGGGCCACCACCCGCATCCCGTAGAAGGGCAGCACCCCCTTCACGATGGCATGGAGCGGCATCTTGGTGATGCGGCTCATCACGAACAGGTTCAGCCCGACCGGCGGCGTCAGGGTCGCCACCTCCACCAGCGCGGTCATGATGACGGCGAAGTGGATCGGGTTCACCCCCACCGCCTGCGCCATCGGGAACAGAATCGGCGCCAGCAGCACGATCATCGACACGCCGTCCAGGAACATGCCGACGACAAGCAGCAGCAGATTGACCGCCAGCAGGAACTCGAAGGGGGAGACCTGCGCCTCCTTCAGCATCGCGGTCAGCTCGGCGGACAGGCCGAGGCGGGTCAGCACCGCGGTCAGCAGGCCGGAGCCGAGCAGCACGCCGTAGATCATCACCGTCTGGAGCACCGACTCCCGCGCCGTCTCCCACACCGCGGCGAGGTTGGCCGTGCGGTAGACCATCGTCACCAGGACCACCGCGTAGACCGCGGCCAGCGCCGACACTTCGGTCGGGGTGAACCAGCCCATGTAGATCGTGCCGATGATGATCACCGGCATCATCAGCGCCCCGGCGGCACCCGGCAGGCGCTGGCCGAAGCCCTTCCAGTCCGGACGCTCGCCGACCCGGCCGTAACCGTTGATCCGGCTGACGATCAGCGTGGTGAGGCCGAGCAGGAACGCCTCGAACAGGCCGGGCACGATGCCGGCGATGAACAGGTCGGTGATCGGCAGCCCGACGATGGAGCCGATCAGGATGAAGGTCAGCGACGGCGGGATCATCAGCCCCAGCGTGCCGCAGACCGCGACCAGCGAGGCGGCGAAGCGGGGCGGATAGCCCTCCGCCGGCAGCAGCTTCACCGCCGCCGGGCCGAGCGCCACGGCGCAGGCCACCGACGAGCCGTTGACCGCCGCAAAGAACACGCTGGACATGGCCAGCGCCAGGGCGACGCCGCCGCGGAACCAGCGGATCACCGTGCCGACCAGATCGAGGATGACCAGCGCGAGGTTGCCACGCGACATCAGGTTGCCGGCGAAGATGAAGAACGGGATGCAGACCAGCGCGTATTTGTCGACGGAGTCCCAGGCCATCTGCGCGACCAGGACGACCGGGATGTTGAAATTGAAGGTCAGCAGCCCGACCGCGATGACGCCCAGGGCCAGCGCGATATGCACGCCCCCCGCCACGAGAAGCAGCAGGCTGACGACGGCGATGATGGATGTCATGGTGTTTCCTTCCCCCCTTACTGGGTTGCCCTTTTCTTATCGCCGCCTAGAGATTCTCGCCCTCTGTGGGCGGATCGGGGTCCTGGCCGCGCAGCAGCAGGATGATGTTGCCGATGAAGGCGAAGCCGTAGAGCACCCCGCCCAGCGGCAGCACCAGCCGGACCATCCACAGCGGCAGGTCAAGGTTGGATTCGGTGAACATGCCGATGGCCTGGAGGTGCGCGACCTCCTGAATCCCGGCGACCACCAGAAGCACGCTGAAGCCCAGCCCGATCAGGCTGTTCACCCAGGAGAAGGCCAGCCGCAGCCCCTGCGGCATCATGTTGAGCAGCAGGTCCATGCGGATGTAGTGGCCGTGCCGCGTGCCGACGCCCAGCGACAGGAGCACGCTCCACACCACCATGAAGCGGACCAGCTCCTCCGCCCACCAGTGGCTTTCCGACAGGAGGGAGCGGCTGGACGCCTCGTAGAACATGATGCCGATGGCCGCCATCATCAGGATCGTGGCGACGTTCAGGAGGAGGCGGTCCTCGATGAAGCTCCACCAGCCCGGCAGGCCGCGGCCCGGCTGCGAAGCGGCGCCCGCCGGCGGCGCTGCCGCTTGGGTGTGCGGAGCGGCGGAGGTCAATGTATCGGTTCCCGGCATGGGTGGAACTCCCTTCACGAGAAGACCTGTGTCTGGGGGACGCGGCTCAGCCAGCCGGCGGCGCGCTCGTAGGCGTCGGCGATGCGCAGCAGCGTGGCTTCCGCCTGCGGGCGGGCGATGAGCTGCATGGCGATCGGCATCCCGTCCGGATCGAAGCCGGCGGGCGTGACGAGCGCCGGCAGGCCGAGGTAGGAAACCGGGCGGGTCAGCGCCGCCACCCCGGCGACCACCGCGGCCATCGCCGGCCCGGCCCCCACGTCGGTCTGGGCGGCGGTCGGCACGCGGCTGCGCAGGGCGGGGACGAACAGCGCGTCGCACCGGGCGAAGGGGCCGTCGATCATCGCCCGGAGATGAAGCGCGCGGAGCTGCTTCGCCTGGAGGTAGGAGGCCGCCGGCACCATCAGCCCCTGCAGAAGGCGGGCACGCACCTGCGGGCCGTAGTCCTGCGGACGTTCGCGCAGCCAGGGCGCATGGACGGCAGCCGCCTCCGGCGTGAAGACGAGATTGGCAAGGTCGCCGTAGGGCTCGTGGTCGGGGATGTCCACGTCCACGACGCGGGCGCCGGCGCGCTCCAGCACCGCCCGCGCCCGCTCCAGCGCGGCGGCGACGGCGGGGTCCAGGCCATCGTAGTAGAATTGGCGTGGGATGCCCAGCCGCAGCCCCTCGACCCCCTGGCCGATGGCCGCCACGGCGTCCGTCCGCCCGGTGATGACCGAGAACAGCGTCGCCGCGTCCTCGGCGCTGCGCGCCAGCGGCCCGACGCAGTCCAGGCTTTCCGACAGCGGCATCACGCCGTCCATCGGCGTCGCCCCCTGCGTCGGCTTCAGACCGACCACGCCGCACAGCGCCGCCGGAAGCCGCACCGATCCGCCGGTGTCCGACCCCAGCGAGCCGAAGGCCAGCCGCCCCGCCACCGCCGCACCGGAGCCGGAGGAGGAACCGCCGGTGATGCGGTCAGGGTCCCAGGGGTTGCGGCAGCGCCCGAGATGGGCGTTGTGCCCGGTCGGCCCCATGGCGAACTCCGCCATGTGCAGCGTGCCGAGCGTCACCGCACCCGCCGTGTCCAGCCGCTCCAGCACCGTGGCCGTCCGTTCCGGGCGGAAGTCGCCGCGGATCGTCGGAGAGCCGCAGGTGCAGCGCTTGCCGGCGCGGTGGAACATGTCCTTGTGGGCCAGGGGCACGCCGTGCAGCGGCCCGCGCAGCCGCCCGGCCCGAACCTCCGCGTCGGCGGCGCGGGCGGCGGCCAGCGCCTCCTCCGGCTCGACCGACAGGAAGGCGTTGAGCGTCGGATTCAGCCGGGCGATGCGGTCCAGGCAGGCGTCGGCCAAGGCTTCCGCCCGCAGCGTGCCGTCGCGGACCGCCCTTGCGGCCTCCGTCAGGGTCAGTGATGTGGGATCGGTCATGCCCGCTCCCCGGCAATCACCGCAGCATGGGCGCCCAGCGGCACGTCGAACAGCGAGCCGCCGGGATGCGCCGCCGCCAGCACACTTGGCACGGCGGCCAGCAGGCGCCCGCACAGGGCGGCGTCGGCATCGTCCAGGGTCACGCCCTGGATCCTGGACAGGGTCCGCGCGCAAGCCGCGACGTCCCCGATGAGGTTCTCCGTCATTCCTTCCCTCCCTTCCGGTGCTGTCCCCGCGCGGCTCTTCCGGCCGTTCGCCGCGGGCAGGGCCTTGATGGCCCCCTTACCCGGATCGTTGCAGCGTCATTTCATAGCGGTATCGTCCGGCCGCGTGGCTGCTGACCGCCACCTCCAGCGCGTTTCCTTCGGCGTCCAGATAATGGCGGATCACCACCAGGATCGGGGTGCCGACCTCCACCGACAGGCGGGACGCGAGGTTGGCGTCCGCCGATGTGGCCTCGATGGACTGCACGACCTCCTCGATGCGCAGGCCGTAGCGGCTTTCCAGCACCGCGTAGACGGCGACCGGAAAGGTGCCGATGGCCTGGGCCACGTCGTCGAAGGCGGCGGGGAGGAACACCTCGGTGTAGCAGAGCGGCGTCCGCTCCCCCGGCTGGCGGCGCAGCGCCACCACCCGGACCCAGGGCGTGTCCGGCTGGGAGCGCAAAAGCTCCGCCGTCCGCCCCTCCACCAGGATCTTCTCCACCGCCAGCACCTCCAGCCGGGTGGAGGAGGCGTACTGCCCGATCTCCGCGAGGCTGGACAAAGTGTTGTGGAAGCGCCCGTCGGGGCGGGCGGCGGTCACCACCGACCCCGAGCCCTGGCGGCGCGCGATCAGGCCGAGATCCTGGAGCCGGCGCAGCGCCTCCCGCACCGTGTAGCGGCTGGCGGAGAAGCGCAGGCACAGCTCCTGCTCGGTCGGCAGCCGTTCGCCGACCCCGACCCGCCCGTCCGAAATGTCGGCGCGCAGCGCGTCCAGAATCTCCTGGAAACGCGGCCCCTCCGCGGCGGACGGGCGGACGGAGGCCGGGCGAACGGCGGCTTTCACAGCGCCCCCTGCTCGCGCAGTGCGGCGATCCGCTCCGGCCCGATGCCGATGCGGCCCAGCACGTCCTCGGTGTCGGCGCCCAGCGCCGGGGCGGGGCGGGTGGGAAGCCGCTCGCCGCCGATGCGCACCGGCCCGGTCAGCATCCGCACGCCGTTGGACCCGTCCGGGTAGGCGAAGTCGGCGACCCGGTCGCTGTCGCGGACGAAGGGGTTCTCCAGCGACTGCGCGATGTCGAGGACGGGGGCCGCGGGAACCGCGCCACCGAGGATCTCCACCCACTCCGCCGTGTCGCGCTGGCCGAGCACCTCGTCCAGCAGGACGGTGAGCTGCTCGCGGTTGGCGAGCCGGTCCTTGAAGCTGCGGAAGCGCGGGTCGTCCCCCCATTCCGGCTTGCCGATCTTGTCGCAGAAGACCGGCCAGAACTTCTCCTTGTTGCACATGACGAACAGCCAGCCGTCGCGCGTCCGGTAGAGCTGCGACGGGGTCAGCGAGGGATGCGCGGAACGCGGCTCCCGCCCCTGGTTGTGGCCGCCGTTGAGGTACCAGGTGGCGAGGTAGGTCATGTTGTGCAGTGCCGTGTCGAACAGGCTGACATCCACGTCCGAGCCCTTGCCGCTGGCCCGCGCACCAACCACGCCGGAGACGAGGCCGAAGGCGGTCATCAGGCCGGTCATCATGTCGACCACCGACATGCCGAAGCGGGCGGGCGGGCCGTCCGGCTCGCCGGTCACCGACAGGTAGCCGGCCTCCGCCTGCATCAGATAGTCGTAGCCCGGCCAGGCCCGCCGCGGCCCCGTGCGCCCGTAGGCGGACAGGTGGGCGCAGACGATCTTCGGGTTGACCGCCTTCAGATGCTCGTAGGTCAGCCCCAGCTTGTCCGGCAGGTCGCCGCGCAGGTTGTCCAGCACGGCGTCGGCGTAGCGCACCAGCTCGTGCAGCACCGCCATGCCCTCGGGGTGCTTCAGGTTGAGGGTGATGCTGCGCTTGTTGCGGTTGAAGGACTGGTAGAAATGGCTGTTGCCGGGGCCGAAGAAATGGGGGCCGACATGCCGGCCGACCTCGCCGCCCTCGGCGGGATTCTCGACCTTGATGACTTCGGCCCCGAGATCGGCCAGCAGCATGGTGCCGAACGGGCCGGCGCCGTATTGCTCCACGGCGATGACGATGACGCCTTCGAGGGGTAGCACGCGGTGTCTCCCTGATGGGGGTGTGCGGGGTGTGGAGCGAAGTGGTTGCACTTGCCCCCCTCCCGGCCTCCCCCCGCTTTCGCAGGGGGAGGAGAAGAGTCCCCTCCCCTGCAAAGCGGGGGAGGGTTAGGGTGGGGGTCCGTGCCGACCACCCACCCCTCACACCGGATTCTGCTCGATCAGCCGCTTGGCGATGATGATGCGCTGGATCTCGTTGGTGCCCTCGCCGATGCACAGCAGGGGGGCGTCGCGGTAGAGCCGCTCCACCACGAACTCCTTGGAATAGCCGTAGCCGCCATGGATGCGCATGGCGTCCAGGGAGTTCTCCACCGCCGCTTCGGAGGCGAAGAGCTTGGCCATGCCGGCCTCGTAGTCGCAGCGCTCGCCGCGGTCGAGCGCCTTGGCCGCCTGCTGCACGAGAAGCCGCGCCGCGGAAACGCGGGTCGCCATGTCGGCCAGCTTCATCGCCACGGCCTGATGCTCGTGGATCGGCTTGCCGAAGGTCTTGCGCTGCTGGCTGTACTTCACGGATTCGTCCAGCGCCGCCTGGGCGACGCCGACGCCGCGCGACGCCACGTTGACGCGGCCCAGCTCCAGGCCGGAGATGGCGCAGGCCATGCCGCGGCCCTCGACCCCGCCGATCAGCCGGTCGGCCGGAACGCGGTAGTCCTCGAAGACCAGCTCGGCGGAGTCGATGCCCTTGTAGCCCAGCTTCTCCAGCTTGCGGCTGACCTTGAAGCCCGGCCCCTTCTCGGCCAGGAACATCGTCATGCCCTTGTGGCGGGGCTGCGCCGTCGGGTCGGTCTTGACCAGCAGGGCGAAGCAGCTTCCCTGGATGCCGTTGGTGATCCAGGTCTTCGAGCCGTTGATGACGTAGTCGTCGCCGTCGCGCTTGGCCACCGTGCGGATGGCCTGGAGGTCGGTGCCGCAGTCCGGCTCGGTCAAGGCGAGGCCGCCGCGCAGCTCGCCGGTGGCGAAGCGCGGCAGGAAGGCGGCCTTCTGCTCCTCCGTCCCCGTCTTGGTGACGATGAAGGCCATGATGAGGTGCGAGTTGATGATGCCGGACAGCGACATCCACACCGACGAGATGCGCTCGATCATCTTGGCGTAGGTGGAGGGCCGCAGGCCGAGCCCGCCGTATTCCTCGGGGATCGTCGCACCGAACAGGCCCAGCTCCTTCATCCGCTCGACGATCTCGTCGGGGTAGGTGTCGTCATGCTCCAGCTTCAGGGCGACCGGCCGGACATGGCGGTCGAGGAAGCGGTCCACGCTGTCGAGGATCAGGCGGTCCTGCTCGTCGCGTTCCGCGTCGGTCATGCTGGTGGTGGTCTCGCTCATGGCGTGTTTCCCGGATTGGATGGTCAGCGGACGGACGGCGACAGCACGGACAGCGAGTCCGCCGCGCGCGGGCTGGCGTCGAGACCGAGGACGGCGTCGGCGATGCGCGCCGCGGCGGTCTCGTTCACGGTCATGGCGGCGTTGCCGCGGTACTTGTCCACGATCTCGGCGTTGGACAGCGGGCGGTCGGCGGCGCCGCGGTTGATGTGCTCGCGGTGGCGCAGCTCGCGCCCGTCGTCGAGCGTGATGACCAGCTCGCCCGAATAGGCCTTCGGGAAGGGCGAGTCCGGGTCGTGGCGGTAGGACACCTTCGACGCAATGTCGAGGATCGCCGCGTCGCCCAGCGCGTCGTTCTCCAGCTCCGCCAGGGTCAGGCGCCCGCGCACCAGCGCGGCGGCGACCAGGAAGGGCACGCTGAACTGCGCGTCGTAGGAGTTGGACGGCCGCTTCTTGTTGGCCTCCGGCTCGCAGACGGTCTTGACCACCTGCTCGGGCACCAGGGCCTCGATGCGGCGGATGCGCGCGAGGTCGAGGCCGTCGCGGCGCAGCTCCAGGGCGGCGTCGACGCAGGCATGGGTGAAGTGGCAGGCGGGATAGGGCTTGATCGCCGTCGCCATCAGCTCCCACGTCTCGCCGAGGCCGGCGGTGGCGATGCTCAGCTCGGCGCGCCCGGCCTCCTTGCCGAGATAGGCGTTGAACAGGCCGAAGCGGCCCTCATAGGGGCGGGTGACGCCGGTGAAGCCCTCGCGGGCCAGCGCCGCCGCGGTGATGCCCGCCGCCGCCGCCCAGCCGGGATGCAGGCGCTTGTTCCAGGCGCCGTCCTCCAGGAATTCCAGGCTGCCGCTCGCCATCGACAGGGCGATGCCCTGGGCGGCGGCGAGCTGCGCGCGGGTCAGGCCGAGCAGCCGGCCGGCGGCCAGCGCGCAGCCGAACACGCCGATCATGCCCGTCGGGTGGAAGCCCACCTGGTGGAAGCCGCCGCGCGCCACCGCGCCGAGCCGGGCCGCCACCTCGACGCCCAGCACGTAGGCGCTGACCACGGAACGGCCGTCCGCCCCGGTCATCGCCGCCGCCGACAGCACGGCGGGCATCACGCTGGCGGTTGGGTGGATGACGCCGCCGATGTGGGTGTCGTCGTAGTCGAGACCGTGGCAGAGCAGTCCGTTGACCGTCGCCGCGTCGCGGGCGGGCAGCGAGGCGGGCATGCCGATCACCGGCACCGGCCCCTCCCCCGCCAGCCCGCGCAGGGCGGTCAGCGTCTTGTGGGCGAAGTCGTAGCGCGTCGAGGCGAGCGCGATGCCCACGGCGTCCAGCATGTGGTGCGGCGCGCGGGTGCGGACCTCCGCTGGAATGGCGTCGTCGGGGGTGTCGGCGACGAAAGCCGCCAGCGTGGCGGCGATGGATTCCATGGTCGGATCGGTGGCGGGCATGGTTCCTCCCTTTTGTTCTTCTCGGGCTATCTGTTCGTCTGGGATTGTCCGGATCAGTCGCTCCGGATCAGTCGCCGATGCCGTGGCCCCGCTTGGGGACGAGGCTGGCCCGTTCGAAGGTCAGGAAGACCGTGCCGTCGGCCTTGTAGCCCTCGGTGTAGGTGGTCACGATGCCCTGGGTCGGGCGCTTCTTGGATTCGCGCACGTCCAGCACCTTGGAGCGCGCGTAGATCGTGTCGCCGGGGAAGACCGGAGCGACCAGCTTGATCTCCTTCCAGCCGAGGTTGGCAACGGACTTGTAGGAGACGTCGTCCACCGTCATGCCCAGCACCATGGCCAGCGTCAGGCCGCTGTTGACCAGCGGCTTGCCGAACTCCGACTTCTCGGCGAAGGCGTGGTCGCAGTGCATGGGGTGGCGGTTCATCGTCAGCAGGCTGAACTGGATGTTGTCCGCTTCGGTGATGGTCCGGCCGGGGCGGTGCTCGTAGACATCGCCGACGGTGAAATCCTCGAGGTAGCGGCCAAGGTCGGCGACGATGGTCCGCGGTTCCTGAACATCGGGCATGGGCGGGCGTCTCTTGTCTGCGGATCGGAGGGATGATTGCGGGGCGCCGATCATTTCAAGGTGACATGTTCAGCGCGTGTGATAGCATGTTGTACGTACAAATAACACGCCCCCTCACCCTTGGAAAGCGTTTTCATGCCCAACAATCCGCAGAACGCAGCAACGACGCCGGATTCGCCGGTCCGCCGCTCCTACCTGTTCGTTCCCGGCGCCCGCCCGGATCGTTTCGCCAAGGCCCTGGGGGCCGGCGCCGACGCGGTCATCATCGATCTCGAGGACGCGGTGGCCCCCGGCGACAAGGACAGCGCCCGTGCCGCCGTCTGCTCCTTCCTGCGGGAGCACACCGGCGCGGGCGGGCCGGCGGTTTTCGTTCGAACCAATTCGGTGCGCAGCCGCACCGGCTTGCTCGACATCCTCGCCCTGACCGATCTTCCGGACGGCACGGCGCCGCGCTGGGCGGGAATCCTGCTGCCGAAGGTGGACGGGGCCGAGGACGTCCGGCTGGCTGCCGGCCTTCTCGACGAGCGCAATCTGCCCGGCGCGCTCGGCGCGTTGATCGAGAGCGCCGACGGCCTGGAGAACGTCATGGCGATCGCCGCGGCCTCCCCCCGCCTGTCCTTCCTGATGTTCGGCGGGGGCGACCTGTCGGCGGAGCTGCGCGTGCCGCTGGCCTGGGAACCGCTGGTCCAGGCCCGCACCCGCATCGTGCACGCCGCCGCCCGATTCGGGCTGGACGCGCTGGACATGCCGTGGATCGCGCTGGACGACGAGGAGGGCTACCGCCAGGAGCTGGCGCGCAGCGTCCTGCACGGCTTCACCGCGCGCTCGGCCATCCATCCCAAGCAGATCACCGCCATCCACGACGCCTACACCCCGTCGCCCGACGCGGTCCTCCGCGCCGGGCGGGTCCTGGCCGCCTTCGAGGCGGCGGGCGGCGGGGTCTGCGTGCTGGACGGCAGGCTGGTCGAGCGGCCCCTGGTGCTGGGGTCCCATCGAATCCTGGCATTGGCCCGCCGCGCCGGAATGCTGTAGCCAGGGATTGCCCGTTCATGCGCCCCGCGCCACCGTCACTTGTCCGGACTCCCATGACCACGCAAGAAACCCCGCCCGCCCCCTTTCCCCTGCTGCTGGCGGAGGTGACCAGCGTCCAGACCGTCGCCACCCTCTCGGTCCTGACCCTGGCGACGGTCGCCCCGCTGGCCGCAGCCTCGCTGGGCGTGGGGTCGGAGGCGGTCGGCTACCAGATCAGCGTCATCTACAGCGCCGCCGCCTTGGTGTCGGCCTTCGCAGGGCTGGTGGTCCGCCGCTGGGGCGCCGGGACGGTGGGCGTCCTGGCGCTGGCGCTGGGTCTGGTCGGTTGCCTGGGACTCGCCACCGGGTCCCTGTGGGTTGCGGCGCTGGCGTCGGTGCTGCTCGGCATCGGTTACGGGCTGGTGAACCCGTCCTCCTCCCACCTCTTGAACCGCTTCACCCCGCCGGCCCGGCGCAATCTGGTCTTCTCGCTGAAGCAGACCGGCGTGCCGCTGGCCGGCGTGCTGGCCGGGCTGACCCTGCCGGGAATCGGTGAAATCGCCGGCTGGCGCGGGGCGGCGCTGGCGGTGGCCGGCATGTTCGCGCTGCTGCTCGTCCTCTTCGCGCCGGGCCGCCGGGTGTGGGACGACGACCGCAGCCCCGGCCTGCCGATCCGCGGCAATCTGATGGAGGGGCCGCGGCTGGTCTGGCGGGTGCCGGCGCTGCGCGGCTTCGCCCTGATGGGCTTCTTCTTCTCGGCGATCCAGCTGTCGCTGATGGCCTTCACGGTGAACATGCTGGTGCACGATCTGCACTGGTCCATCGTGTCCGCCGGGCTGGCCGTGTCGGTGATGCAGGCAGCAGGGGCAGCGGCGCGCATCGGCTGGGGGCTGCTGGCCGACCGGCTGCGCTCCGGCGTGGCGGTGCTGGGCGGCATCGGCGTGCTGTCCGCCAGCGCCGCATTGGCCACCGCCGGCCTGGGGCCGAGCTGGCCGATACCCGCGGTGATCGGCGTGCTGACGGTGTTCGGCGTCGCCGCCATCGGCTGGAACGGCGTGTTCCTGGCGGAGGTGGCGCGGGTCGCGCCGAAGGGAACGGCCAGCACGGCGACGGGCGGTGCGCTGATGTTCACCTTCTCCGGCGTGGTCGTCGGGCCGGCGCTGTTCGCCACCCTGTTCAACACGGTTGGCAGCTACGGCGAGACCTTCGCCCTGATGATGGCCTTCCCGCTGGCCGGGGCGGCGGCCGTCCTGTTCTGGTCGCGCCGCAAAACTTGATGGCGGGGGTCATAGGCCCATCGCACAGAGTTGTCCGTACAATATTGTTGGCATCGCCTACTGTTTTCCCCTATGATCGTTCGGACAAGCGGGCCAGAAGCGTCCGAACGCAGCAATGGGAGGGAAGCCAATGTTCAATCCGTCACTCTTCAGGCCATTCTGGGCGAAGACGCTGCTGGTCGGCATGACCGTGGCCGGGCTGGCCGCCGGGACGCCGGGGCAGGCCCGCGCCCAGGCGGCACCGGTCGAGATGGTGATGACGGACGAGATCGCGACGTCCCACTGGACCGCCAAGATGATGGACGAGTATGCGGCCCTGATCGAGGAGCGCTCGAAGGGTCGCATCAAGCCGAAGGTCTTCCACTCCGGCACGCTCTACAAGGACAAGGACGCCGTCGCCGCCCTCGGGTCGGGCGCCGTGCACATGGTCTGGCCGGTCAGCGTGCAGCTTGAGAGCATCGCCCCGCAGTACGGCGTGGTGAACTTGCCCTTCGCCGTCACCGACGCGGCGATGTCCAAGCCGGAAACCGCGCAGGAGGTCTCCAAGCTGCTGTCCGGGCTGGTGTCTGACAAGGGCATCCGCGTCATGGGGCTGATGCGCACCGCCGACCTGATCTTCCTGTTCAAGGACAAGGAGGTCGACTCCGTCGGCGACCTGAAGGGCAGCAAGATCCGCCTGACCGGCGGCCGCGTCCTGCAGCTTCTGATGCGCGACTTCGGGGCCAGCCCGGTGTCGATGCCCGCCTCCGAAATGGCGGCGGCGCTGATGCAGGGGGCCATCGACGGCATCTACACCTCCGCCGGCGGCTGGGAGATGGTCGGCACCAACGCCGCCAAGGTCGCCTCGCTGATACCGGGCATGAGCCTGCTCACCTACTCCGTCCTGGTGGACGACAAGTGGATGAAGGGCCTGCCCGACGATCTGCGCCAGGTGGTGGAGACGACCACCAACGAGATCATCGCCAAGCAGTGGCAGCGCGCCATCGACGCCGACAAGAAGACCATGGACCAGATGATCGCCCAGGGCGGGCGTCTGGCCGTGGCTCCCGAGGCGGAGCAGGCGAAGTTCCGCGAGATCGCCAACAAGGTCAACCAGGACTATGTCCGGCGCTACCCTGAGGTCTGGAAGCAGTATCAGGCCATCGTCGGCAACAAGAGCTGAGGCGATCCCCCTCGCTTCACCTCGCGGTGCGGGCGGCGTTCCGAAAGGGGCGCCACCCGCACCGTTTTTTTTGCGCGCTCAGACCGACCGCATGAGGCCGCCGTCCACCCGGATGTTCTGCCCGGTGATGTAGCCGGCCCCGTCGGAGGCGAGGAAGGCGACGGTCGCCGCGATCTCCTCGCTCTTGCCGTAGCGGGCCATTGGCACGCCCTGGCGCCGCTCCTCGGTCGCCGGCAGGCTGTCGATCCAGCCGGGCAGCACGTTGTTCATCCGCACATTGTCGGCGGCGTACTGGTCGGCGAACAGCTTGGTGAAGGAGGCCAGCCCGGCCCGCGCGACGGCGGAGGTCGGGAACATCGGGCTCGGCTCGAAGGCCCAGGCGGTCGAGATGTTGATGATCGTCCCGCCCTTCTGCCCGACCATGACCGGGGTCACCAGCCGCACCGCCCGGACGACGTTCAGGAAATAGACCCCGATCCCCTTGTGCCAGTCCTCATCGGTCAGCTCCAGCAGGCCTTTTCGCGGGCCGTGGCCGGCGCTGTTCACCAGCGCGTCGATGCGCCCCCAGCGCTCCATCGTCCGGCTCACCAGACGCTCCAGATCCTCGGCGGACTGGTTCGAGCCGGTGACGCCGATCCCGCCCAGCTCCTCGGCCAGAGCCTCGCCCTTGCCGGAGGAGGACAGCACCGCGATCTTGAATCCGTCCGCCGCGAGGCGCCGCGCCGCCGCGGCCCCCATGCCGCTGCCGCCCGCGGTGATGATGGCAACCTTATCGCCCATGATACGTCATCCCTCTCCTGCCGGAACGGTTCGTCCGTTCCTTCTCCTCCTGTATCGCACCGGACGCAGGACGGGGCCAAGGGAAGCGTGCGCGTGCCTTCGGACGCCGACAAGGACGGCGCCGGATTCAGACCCGTCAGCGGGCGAGCAGGAAAGCCAGCGAGGCGATCGGAGCCGCCGTGACGAAGCCGACGGCGACGAAACGCTCGACCGGGCTCCAGGACGCCCAATCCCGCTGAAGCGAGGACAAGAACGACTTCATGATCCCTCACGGACCGGCTGATGTTGCAATGCATATAAGATACGGTTTCCGGAGGCGTTCGTGCCAGGGGCGTGGCTTCCGTATCGCGAAATATCGGGGGGTGATGCAGCGCCGCCACAGGCCGGAAAGCGGCACTCCGAAAGGGATTTGGCGGGACGGCGCCGTCAAAGGTTGCCCATCAGCCACAGGGACCGATGGGTGGACGGGTCAGGGTGACGCGTCGCCGCTCCCGCCGAACAGGGCGAGGATTTGCGCCGCCGCCAGCTCCGGCGGGATCGAGGCAATGCAATGCGCCTCCGCCGCCATGCAGCTTTCCGGTGGACAGGGCGCAAGCGCCGCCGCGGGCCGCAGCACCAGCGCCTGCGCGCACCAGGGGCGGAAGCGCTCCGGCGCGTGGAAATGGTTGGTGTCCCCGCCCTCCGGATGGCAGGAGAAGACGGCGACCGGCACGCCAACGGCGGCCCCGAGATGGGCCGGACCGGAATCCATGGCGATCAGCCCCGCCGTCCGCTCGATCACCGCCGCCGCCAGCCGCAGACCGGTCCGCCCGGTGAGGTCGGTGACCCGCCCCGGCAGGGCTACGGCGATCCGCTCCGCCGCCGCCCGCTCCAACTCCGTGCCGAGAACCGCCACCCGAGCGCCGAGCGCGATCGCCACCACGGCGACCACCGCCGCCAGCCGCTCCGGCGGGTATTCGCGGCGCGCGGCGGCGGCCCCCGGCGCCACGGCAATGATCCGGCCCCCCACCGCATCGGCCAGCAAGCGGGCCGCCGCCGCCCGGTCCTCCGCGGTCAGGTGCAGTTCCACCCCGTCGCCGTCCGGTTCACCGCCGGCGAAGCGCAGCAAAGCGAGGTTCTGCTCCACCTCGTGGCGTCCCGGCGGGGGCGTCAGCCGGTGGGTGTAGGCGCGGTCGAAGCCGGCGTTGCCCGACGCCTTCCAGGGCGTGACCGTCTCGGAGAATCCAACAACGGCACGGGCGCGGCTGTTCGCGGCGAGCGCCGTGGCGCCGTGGCGGTCGAAATCGTAGCGAGGGATCAGCGTCAGGTCGAAGCCGGCGCGGAACGCCTCCGCGAAGGCCGCCGCACCGCCCGGCGTGACGCCGCGCAGATCGATGCCGCCGCCCGGCTTCGGATGGGGAGCCACAACCGCGTCGACATGCGGGCAGGTCTCGGCGAGGTCCGCCACGGCGGGGCGCACCGCCAGCACGATGCGCGCCCGCGGCGCCGAGGCCCGCAGCCCGCGCAGGAAAGGCGTGGCGAGCACGAAGTCGCCCGCCTCGTCCAGCTTCACCACCAGGATGCGCCGGGCGGACGAAAGGTCGAAGACGGCGTCCGTCATGCCGCGCTCATGTCGATGCGGGCGGGCGGCAGACCGGCGCACCAGCGCCGCCACGCCATGCGGTATCCGGCCTCGACCGCCCGGACGTACCCCGTCTCGTCCATCAGGGGGGAGCGCGCCATCCGCTCGCGCAAGCCCGCGCGTTGCGCCTCCAGAAAGGCGCGGTCCGTGGCCAGCCGGACGGCGAGCGCCACGTAGTCGTCCTCACGCTCCACCACCAGCCCGCCCAACCCGACGCTGCCGAGCATGGTGGCGCCCCAGCGGGAGATCATCGCCTCCCCCGCGATCGACAGCACGGGCACCCCCATCCACAGCGCGTCGCAGGTCGTCGTGCCGCCGTTGGCGAAGACGGGGTCCAGCGCGCAGTCGAGCAGCCGATAATCCTCGTAGGGGTCCGGGGCGGTGCCGCGCAGCAGCAGCCGCGACTCCTCAACCCCATGGGCGGCGAAGGCGTCCAGCACCCGCCGCGCCACCCCGCCGCCGGACAGCCCCCGCCATTTCAGCATCAGCCGCGCCTCCGGCACCGCCGCCAGCACCCGGCCCCACAGAGCGAGCGTCGAGGCGTTCAGCTTCGTCAGGTTGTTGAAGGAGCCGAAGGTGAACACCCCCGCCGTCTCCACCGGCGGGCGAGCCGACGGTGTCGCGGCGGACTCCGCGGGGCGGTAGCACAGCACGCTTCCCGGCAGGCGGATCAGCGTCTCGGTGTGCAGGGCGTCGGCGCTCGCCGCGGCGAAGCGGTGGTCGGAGAACTGGTAGTCCATCGCCGTCAGGCCCGTCGTGTTCGGGTAGAGCGGCAGGCTGACCTGGACCGGCGCCGGGCGGCGGATGAACAGCGGCATGCGGTTGCGCGACATGTGCCCGCCGCAGTCCACCAGCACGTCGATGCCGTCCGCCCGGATCAGCCGCTCCAGTTCGCCGTCCGGCAGTGCCGCGACGGCGCGCCAATGGTCGGCCAGCGCGGCGAAGCGGGCGGTCGCAGCGTCCTTCGGAAGGTCGGCGTAATAGCAGGTCACCTCCACCGCCGACCGGTCGTGATGCTCGATCAGCGGCAGCAGGAAGTGATAGCCCGGCCCCGGGTAGCGCTGGAAATCCGGCGACAGGTAACCGACGCGCAGGCGGCGCTCCGGATCGCGATTCACCGCGTCGAAACGCGTGGCGGCGGGCGGCACCGGCATCACGGCGCGCTCGAACCGCCGGTGCTCATCGAACACCGCACCGAGGTCGGCCTCTTCGGCGAAGCACAGGCAGAACAGCAGGTTGGAGCGCACCTCCGCATCCCCCGGCGCGCGGTCCAGCGCAGCGCTCAGGGCGGCCACCGCCTCGCCATGGCGGCCGAGCGCCATCAGCGCGACGCCCAGATTGGAGCTGGCCAGCGCCTCCCGCTCCGCCGTGCGCAGGGTCAGCGCCCGCCGCAGCAGGGTGAGTGCGTCGTCGAAGGCGCCCGCGTCGATGGCGTGGGAGCCGAGGTTGG
Source organism: Azospirillum baldaniorum (assembly GCF_003119195.2). Classification (NCBI taxonomy): domain Bacteria; kingdom Pseudomonadati; phylum Pseudomonadota; class Alphaproteobacteria; order Rhodospirillales; family Azospirillaceae; genus Azospirillum; species Azospirillum baldaniorum. The sequence goes on from NZ_CP022262.1 coordinate 28,415, forward strand.
TCCAGCCGGCCGCCCCGTCGGGCTGCAAGGCCAGCGCCCGCCGGAACCACGCCCGCGCCTCCTCGGGACGCTTTGCCCGGTGCTGGACGGCCCCGGCGTTGAGGGCATGGCCGGCCTCCTCCGGGTCGGCGCGGACAGCGCGGCGGGCGGCCGCCGCGGCCTCCTCTTCCCGTCCCAAGGCCGACAGCGCCATGCCGAGCCCGGTCAGCGCCGTCGCGGAGTCCGGGGCCAGCGCCAGGGCGTGGCGGTAGCAACGCGGCGCCGCCGCGGGATGCCCCCGCTCCTGCCAGAGGTTGCCGAGCACCAGCAGGGCGTCGGGGGCCGGGGCCAACGCCGCCGCGCGCTCCAACCACGCCGCCCCCTCCCGCCAGGGTCCTGTCGCGGCCAGCGCCGCGCCCAGGATCTTCGCGCCTTCGCCGTGGCCCGGCTCCAGCGCCATCAGCCGGCGACCGGCCTCCGCCGCGCCCGACAGGTCGCCCAGCGCATGGCACAGGCCGGTCACCTGCTCCCGCGCCTGGACGAGCAGCGGCGCCAGAGCCACGGCGCGGCGGAAGGCGGCGAGGGCGTCGCGCGGGCGCCCGGCGTCGCGCAGCGCGGCGCCCTGGTTGTAGAGCGCCAGCACCTCGCCGGGGACGAGCGCCGACGCCCGCCCATACCAATCCGCCGCCGGACCGGGCCGCCCCAGATCGTACAGCGCGTCGGCCAGCGTGTTCACGGCCTCGCCATCTTCCGGCGCCACCGCCAGCAGGCGGCGGAAGGCCCGCGCCGCAGCCTCTGCCCGGCCCAGTTTGGCGTGGGCGGCGGCCTCCAGCCGGTGATGATCGAGGGTCAGCGGGTCGAGGCGGGCGGCGTGGCCGTAGGCATCCGCGGCCTCCGCCCAGCGCCCCACCGCCTCCAGCACGCGGCCCAGGTTGAGGCGGAAGACCGGCTGGCCGCCATCCTTCGCCACGGCCTTGCGGATCAGCACAATCCCCAATTCCGGATCGCCGGTCTGCGCCGTCAGCAGGCCCAGCAGATGCAGCGCGTCGCTCTGGTCCGGCATCTGGCGCAGCACCCGCTCGTAGAGGGGCCGCGCCTCCGCCAGCCGTCCGTTCTGGTGATGGACGACGGCCTGCGCCAGCGTCTCCTGGAGCGTGGTGGGGGAAGAATCGCGGCTGGCGCTCATGACGGTCCGTGTGTCTGGCCCACTGACGGGATTTGGGGGGACGGGATTGGGGGACAGGGCTTCAGGACGCGCAGTGTAGCGCGCCCACGCAGCCGCGGGTACGAATGCCTTGACGCCGCCGGGATCGACCGGCCGCAAATTTTCGCTCCCGACCGCGCAGGAGGTCCCAAGCGCCCGCGTATCACCACCAACAGGGTTCCTGGAGCCGGCCGGACGGCCCCGGATTCAGGCCAGGACCCGGGAAGGAGCAGAGGATGGCCGCGTGGCGGTGATCGACGAGGATGACGACGAATCGCTGATGGCCGAAACGGCCGTGGGGAACCGGGCGGCCTTCGACCGGCTGACCCGCCGTCACCTGCGCCGGAGCCTCGCGCTCGCCCACCGGGTGGTCGGCAACGCGAGCGACGCGGAGGAGGTCGTGCAGGACGCCTTCCTGCAGATCTGGACGCACGCCGATCGCTGGCGCGGCGACGGCACCCGCTTCTCCACGTGGCTTTACCGCATCGTCGTCAACCGCTCGATCGACTACCGACGCCGCAGGAGTTTCCAGCCGCTCGACGATGCGGTGGAGGTGGCCGACCCGGCCATCGGCGCCGACGGGCTGCTGGCGGAACGCCAACTCGGTGCGGCGGTCGACGCGGCGATCGCCGCCTTGCCGGATCGGCAGCGGGCGGCGCTCAGCCTGTGCTACTACCAGGAGATGAGCTGCGCGGAAGCATCGGAGGTTCTGCACGTTTCGGTCTCGGCCATGGAAAGCCTGCTGGTCCGGGCGCGGCGTATGGTCCGCACCCGTCTCAACTCCCTGATCCGTCAGAAGGACGGCGACGAGAAATGACACTCAAAGAGTTCAAGCGCTTCGCCGACCTTTACGGCGGCGACATCGACCGCTGGCCCGCGACGGACGGCGTCGATGCCCTGATCCTTCTCGAAAATTCCGCCGAGGCGCGCGCCATCCTGGCCGACGCCGCGGCGCTGGACGCCCTGCTCGACCGCGCCGCCCCGGCGCTGGACGAGGACAGCGTGCAGCGGGTGCTGAACGGCATCGCGGCAAGGCTGGACGCGCCGGTGGAGCCAGCCCCCGCCCCCTGGACCCTGTCGGCGCCGCCCATGCGCTTCTGGCCGACCGCCGGATTCCTCGCGATCATGGGGATGGCGGGTTTCCTCGCCGCCGCCCAGGGGGTTCTGCCGGTGCAGAACGCCCAGGCGAACGGTTACGCGGAGGTCGTGGTGAACAGCAGCTATCTGGGGGCGATCCGATGAGCCGTCCCGTCAGCGGTCCCGCCGCCCTCCGGCCATCGGGCCGTCATCCGGAAGCGGGGGCCGCCGCCCCGCGCCGCTGGCCCTGGTATCTGCTGGTCGGCTCGCTCGCCGTGAACATGCTGCTGGGCGGCATCCTGGCCGCGCAGGCGCTGCATCTCATGCCCCCTCCGCCCCCACCCGATCCCGGCCAGGGAATCGCGCGCTTCGTCGAGCGGGCCGAGCGCGCGCTGTCCCCCGGCGACGCGGCGGTCCTGCGGCGCGGGTACGAGGCGGAACGCACGTCGATCGAACGCATGCATCAGAACATGGAGGCCATGCGCCACCAGATTCGCGAGAGCATAAAAGCCCCCACCTTCGATCCGGAAGGGCTGCGGCGCGCCCTCGAACAGGCCCACGCGACGGAGGCCGAACTGCGTGGCCGGATGGACAGCCGCGTGATCGAGGTGCTCGGCCAATTGTCACCCGAGGGGCGCCGCAAGCTGATGGAAATGGGCCCACCCCGTTAAACGGTCTGTCCGCCCGGCGCCAGCCGGGCGGCGGCGTTGGCGGCGCCCATGGCGAGTGCCGCCTCGCGGGCGGTCAGGCCGCGGGCGTCCCGCGCGTTCGGGTCGGCGCCGCGGGCCAGCAGGAACTCCACCATCGCGACGCGGTCGAACATGGCGGCGGTCATCAGCGCCGTCCGCCCGTCCGGCCCGCAGCCGTCCACGGCGGCGCCCTCCTCCAGCAAAACCCGCAGCACCGCCTCGTCCCCCTTGAAGGCGGCGGCGGCCAGCGGCGTCTGCCCACGGTCGTTCGCCAGCTCCGGATCGGCGCCGTGGCGCATCAGGTTGCGGGCCAACTCGGCGTGACCGTGGTAGCTGGCCAGCATCAGCAGGCTGTCGCCCTTGTCGTTGCGCAGGTTGGCCGGCAGTCCCATCTCGAGCAATTCGGTCAGCTCGGCGGTGCCGCCCGACCGCGCCCAGTGGAACAGCTTCCCGGCGAAGGCGATGGTATCCTCATCGAGTTCCCTGCGCGGCTCCCGTTGCGGCTCCCCCTGCGCTCCCATGGCGGCGCTCCCCCGGTCGAGATTTCGGCTCAAACCGGGGAAACAACCGCCGCAGCGCTTTGTTGCGCCATCTCGCCCCGCGCCTCCTCCTGCAGCCAGCCGCGGAAGGCGGCGACGGCCGGGCGGTCCTGCATCCCCTCCGGGCAGACGAACCAGTAGCTGCCGGACGACGCCTCGATCTCCGGGAAGGGCAGGACGAGCCGCCCCGCCGCCACATCTTCGGCGCACAGCATGCGGTCGGCGACGGTGGCGCCCATCCCGGCGGCGGCGGCCTGCATCGCCGGGTCCATGGCGTCGAACACCGCGCCCTGCCGCAGCGCCTCGAAGAAGGGCAGCCCCGCCGCGGCCAGCCAAGCCCGCCAGTCCTGCCCCTCCGAACAGCCGTGCAGCAGCGGGATGGCGCCGAGGTCCATCGGCACCCGCAACCGCTCCGCCAGGGCCGGCGGGCAGACGACGGTCAGCCGCTCCGGCAGCACCTCCACGGCGGAGAAGCCCGTCGGCACCTCCCGGCAATAGGGGATGGCGGCGTCGAACTCCTGCGGGTCGAACTCCAGCCCGCTGCTCCAGGCCACGGTCACCCGCACCTGCACGTCGGGGTGGCGCGCCTGGAAGCGGACCAGCCGCGGCATCAGCCAGCGGATGCCGAAGGAGAAGGCCACCCTGATCCGCAAATCCCGCCCCCGCGCCGCCAGCCGCGCCGCCGTGCCGGCAATGCGGTCGAAGGACTCCGACAGCACCGGCAGCAGGGCGCGCCCGTCGTCGGTCAGTTCGACCCGGCGGGTCAGCCGCCGGAACAGCGGCACGCCCAGCCACTCCTCCAGCCCCATGATCTGCCGGCTGACCGCGCCCTGGGTCACGCACAGCTCATCCGCCGCCTTCGAGAAGCTCTCGTGGCGCGCCGCCGCCTCGAAGGCGCGCAGGGCGTGAAGGGGCGGCAGGGCACGCCGCATCGGATGCTCCATGGATGACTTTCGCTCATCCATCTTATGAGAAAGCATGGTTTGTCGTCCACGCTCCGACGGGCGATTTTCCGGCTTCGAGGAATGACCGACCGGCGGGAGGGCCGCATGACGAGCATGAGCGGAACGCACGACAAGCGGAGCAGCGGGACGACCGCCGGCCCCACCGCCGACTCCTGGCTCGGCCGCCTGAACGGCTGGCGGGAGCGGCGGGCGCTGCGCCGTGCCCTGGCCCGCATGGACGCGCATCTCTGGGCCGACCTCGGCTTCGACGAGGCGGCGGCTCGCGAGGAGATGGACAAGCCCTTCTGGAAAGGATGAGCGGGCCGACGGATCAGGGCGGCCGGTAGGCGCTGCCGTCCTCGGCGCGGGCGGGCGCGTCGACATAGGTCCCGTGGTCCGGCACGGCGATCCGGTCGAAATCGCGGGCAAGCTCATGGAGCGCCGTCCGCATGCCGCTGCCACGCATGGCGGGACCGTGGCCGGTGACAACAAGGTCGGGCTCCAACCCCGCCAACAGAACCACCGAGTCCCGCGCCTTCTGCCAATCCGTCGTGTAGTACATGGGCGGACCGTGCATCTCCGGGTCCTGGACGGCCACGGCGTAGGCGGATTCCTGGCGCGTCGTGATGAAGGCGTCGCCCGCGATGAGGCTGCGGTCCGCCGCGCGCCAGAAGGAGACGTGCCCCGGGCTGTGCCCCGGCGTCGCGAGCCAGCGCCATCCCGGCATACCCGGCACACTGCCGTCTTCCGGAAGGCGGCGCAGCCGGCCGCCCACATTCACCGGTCCGCGGGGGTAGAGCGGCGCCATCAGGGACATCAGGCCGCCGCCGACCGATGGATCGGGCGGCGGATAGGACGCGCTGCCGTCGAGATAGGGATGCTCCAGCCCGTGGGCGTAGACCGGCGCGTCCCAGCGCTCGGCCAATTCCTCAAGGGCGCCGACATGGTCGAAATGCCCGTGGGTCATCACGATGGCCGCGGGTCGCGAGTCCGGCCCGAACCGCTCCGCCGCCGCCTTGGCGATGAGACCCGCCGTGCCCATCACGCCGGCGTCGATCAGCACCCATTGTCGGTCGCTGTTGGGCCGGTCGCTGCCGGTCCGATCGCCGGCCCCCGGCGCGCCGACGAAGACCACGTTGACGATGGCGAGGCGCCGGTAGGCCAGATCGGGGGCGATCTCGTGCGTGCCGTCGTCGCGCGCCCGGTCCCGCTCCGGATCGTCGGCCCGCCCCGCGGAATCGAGAGGGATCTGCCGCGCCATGCGCCGTCCTCCGTGCTGCGATGGGTGAGGGTCGGCACCGCTCACCCTTCGTAGGCAAACTGAAAGTGCCGGCGATGGTTCCCCGACGCAGGGTGGTGGCGGCTACTCCATCGGCTGGTCGAGCGGGCGGCCCATCGCGCCACCCGCCGCAGCGCCCAGGGCGCAGCCCAGCGCCGCGGCCGGGCCGGTCGCCGGCAGGGCGGCCCCGCCGGTCGCCGCACCCGCCGCGACGGCGCCCGTCGCTCCCACCGCCCCGCCGGCCAGACAGCCGAGCGTCAGCCCCGCCACCGTATGCCGGTTCTGGTACAGCAGGGCGCCGCCGAGGATGATCGCGCGCTCCGCCCCGTCGCGCAGCCCGCCCGCGCTGTCGGACAGCCAGCCACGCCATTCCGCCCGCCCCTCCGATGTTGGCGACGCGGCCTGGGCCGCCGGTGCGGCCATAAGCACCAGCGAGGCGAGGCCCGCCGCAACGAGGGTTCGGCCCGTCCTGTGTCGCATGGGAAGCTCCTTTTTCCAGGCCGTGAGGATAAGCCATCGCGGCCGGCACGCCGTCCCGAAAGCAGGGATGAGCGACCGCCGACCGGGCTACCCCCTTCGCGTCCGGCCTGTAGTAGATACTTACTGCCACACAAACAATCCGACTCACTAACATTCACGCTGGAGCCACCAACCGGAACGGAGCCAGCCCCCATGGCCAAGGCCATCCACATGATGATCCGGGTCCTCGACGAAGAGCGGTCGCGGGACTTCTACGCGCGCGCGTTCGGCCTGGAATGCGCCGACCGCTACGCCTTCGACGGCTTCACCCTGGTCTATCTGCGCAACGCCGAAAACGACTTCGAGATCGAGCTGACCATCAACCACGGCCGCAGCGAACCCTACGCCCACGGCGACGGCTACGGCCACTTGGCCGTCTGCGTCGAGGATCTGGACGGGGAACACCGGCGCTTCACCGCGCTCGGCTACGGCCCCAACCCGATCAAGGAGTTCGCGCGGGACGGCGCGCTGATGGCCCGCTTCTTTTTCGTCCAGGACCCCGACGGCTACAAGATCGAGGTCCTCCAGCGCCACGGCCGCTACCGCTGACACCAGGCGCGTGCGGCACTCAAAGCAAAAATCACAAATGGTCTTGGGAGGAAGCGATGCGTTCTCCGACGAGCACAACAGCAAAACCCGCCCCCAATCACACCATGCACCGGCGCGCCTTCCTGGCGGCCTCGGCCACCGCTGCCGCGGCGACGGCCATCCTGGTGTCGGGCGGGGCGATCCTCTGCCCGCGCGAGGCCTGGGGGTATGAAACCAAGGCGCTGGCGCCCGACACCATGCGCTCGCTGATCCGGGTGTCGCGGGACATCTACCCGCACGACCGGCTGGCCGACCGCTTCTACGCCGTCGCCATGAAGGCGCAGGACGAGAAGGCGGCCGCCGACGCCGCGCTCAAGGATCTGTACGAGTCCGGCATGGCGAAGCTCGACCGGCTGGCCAAGGCCAAGCACGACGCGCCCTACGCGGAGGTCGGCTGGGAGGCCGACCGGGTCCGGCTGCTGCACGAGATCGAGGCCGATCCCTTCTTCCAGACGGTGCGCGGCGGGCTGGTGACCGGGATCTACAACAACCAGGAGGTCTGGCCGCTCTTCGGCTACGAGGGCGAGAGCGCGGCCAAGGGCGGCTACATCGACCGCGGATTCAACGACATCGAGTGGCTCTGACCACCGTCCCAGGAAGGATGTTTCAGCCATGGCAGCGAAATTCGACCTGAACGACGACAGCGTCGTGGTGATCGTGGGGTCCGGGGCCGGCGGCGGCACACTGGGCACCCAACTGGCGCTGAAGGGCATCAAGACGGTGATCCTCGAAGCCGGCGGGCGCCACAACATGGAGGATTTCCAGAACGACGAATGGGCCAGCTTCGCCCAGATATCCTGGCTCGACCCGCGCACCACATCGGGAAGCTGGCGGGTGTCGCGCGACTTCCCCGGCCTGCCGGCCTGGATCGTCAAGGCGGTGGGCGGCTCCACCGTGCACTGGGCGGGTGCGGCGCTGCGCTTCCAGCCGCACGAGTTCAAGACGCGCACCGCCTACGGCGAGGTCGCCGGAGCCAACCTGCTGGACTGGCCGATCACCCTGGAGGAGCTGGAGCCCTGGTACGCCAAGGCGGAGGACCGCATGGGCGTCACCCGTACCAACGGCATCCCCGGCCTGCCCGGCAACAACAACTTCAAGGTCCTGAAGGCCGGCGCCGACAAGATGGGCTACACGGAGTGCCACACCGGCAACATGGCCATCAACTCGGAGCCCCGCGACGGGCGCGGGGGGTGCCAGCAGATCGGCTTCTGTTTCCAGGGCTGCAAGTCCGGGGCGAAATGGTCGACCCTGATCGCCGAGATCCCCAAGGGCGAGGAGACCGGCAAGCTGGAGGTCCGCGCCAACGCCCAGGTGCTGAAGATCGAGCATGACGCCAAGGGCAAGGTGACCGGCGTCGTCTACGCCGACAAGGACGGGGCGATCCAGCGCCAGAAGGCCCGCATCGTCGCGGTGGCCGGCAACTCCATCGAAAGCCCCCGCCTGCTGCTGAACTCCGCGTCCTCGATGTTCCCGGACGGTCTCGCCAACTCCTCCGGACAGGTGGGGCGGAACTACATGCGGCACATGACCGGCTCGGTCTACGGCGTGTTCGAGAAGCCGGTGCGCATGTACCGCGGCACCACCATGGCCGGCATCATCCGCGACGAGGCGAAGAACAAGCCCGACCGCGGTTTCGTCGGCGGCTACGAGATGGAGACCCTGTCGCTCGGCCTGCCCTTCATGGCCGCCTTCCTCGACCCCGGCGCCTGGGGGCGGGAATTCACCTCGGCGCTCGACGGCTACGACCATATGGCCGGCATGTGGCTGGTCGGCGAGGACATGCCGCAGGAAAGCAACCGCATCACCCTGCACGCCGACAAGAAGGACAAGCACGGGATGCCCGTCCCCAACGTCCATTTCGACGACCACCCCAACGACGTCGCCATGCGCCAGCACGCCTACCGGCAGGGCATGGCGCTGTATGAGTCGGTGGGGGCGACCCGCAGCTTCCCGACGCCGCCCTACCCGTCCACCCACAATCTGGGCACCAACCGGATGAGCGAGAAGGCGCGCGACGGCGTGGTGAACAAGTGGGGTCAGACCCACGACGTGGCGAACCTGTTCGTCTCCGACGGCTCGCAGTTCACCACCGGCGGGGCCGAAAATCCCACCCTGACCATCGTCGCGCTGGCGCTGCGGCAAGCCGACTACATCGCCGGCCAAATGGCCAAGAACGCGATCTGATCGCTGTTCTGTCCCATTATTCGGGACGCTTCGCGGATTACAGCCCCTCTCTTCCGGACGGAGGAGGGGGCACTCTTTTGCGCTCAGGCCGTCTCGCGTTCTTTTTCCGGGGCGGGAAACGAGGCCGCAATTCCCACCGGAAGGATGGCGGCGGCCACCGCGGCGAAATCGGTGCGCGCCTCTCGTTCCAGTTCTTCCACGCAGGGGCGGTGGCCCTTCACTTCCTGGGCGTAGGTCAGGCAGGCGCAGCGCAGCAGGCCGGCGAAATTGCGACGCTCCACCCCGCGGGCCAAGACTTCATCGTGCAACTTTGACAAGAAGCGACCCAGCGAGACGCCCTGCATCGCCGCGATTTCCTCCAACGCACCCCAGAAGGCCGCTTCCAGACAGACGCTCGTCGAATGACCGCTGAGGCGGACCCGCCGGGTTACCATGCGGAAGCGCTCCGGGTCCTGACCGGCAAAAATTCGGCACATCCCTCGTCTCCTTCCAAACTTCCCCGACTTCTTGAATGCACTATGAACGGAAAATCCGTAATGCGCATTAGTTTCCGAAAGACGGAACCCGCCCAGGTCGAGTGAAGAGAGAGAAACATCACCGAATCCGCGCGCATCGAAAAGCACTGGAGACGCACAGTCTTCCCCGGATACCACCCCCGCCCGCTGAAATATGCGCTTACCTCAGCCAACCCGGCGCAAAAGAACGAGCGTTGAAAAATCGGGGAACCGTTTCCGCAGCGCATTTCTGTCACGGAACCCACCCCTGCCGACCACGTTATTGGTTTCCGGTTTTCGACGCCATTCCGCTGCGCCGCAAAAAATCCACTGTATTCGTGGCGAATTCCCCGGCGGCAACCCGACGACACGTCATTGAAGAGAGGATGGAAACATGAGTTGGGCCGGCCAACACCAGTTCCCAATCGGCAGAAACCGAAAAAGAACACGTCCGACCGCCGACTCTCCACACTCCGATTTCACCACCCAGCCCTCGCAGACCCTGATCTGCTTCTCGCACCTGCGCTGGAGCTTCGTTTATCAGCGTCCACAACATCTTATGTCGCGATTCGCGCGTGACCACCGCGTGCTGTTCGTCGAGGAGCCGATCCACAACGACACGCCCGAGCCCTGGCTGGACGTGCGCGAGGATGAGGGCGTCCTCGTCCTGGTGCCCCGCCTGCCCGCCGGCATGGACGGCGAGGCAGCCGTCACCGCCCAGCGCCAGCTGCTCGACCACTATCTGGCCGAGGAGGGGGTGACCGATCCGATCCTCTGGTACTACACGCCGATGAGCCTCGGCCTGTCCGGCCATCTGCGCGGGGCGCTGGTGGTCTACGACTGCATGGACGAGCTGTCGGCCTTCCACGGCGCTCCGCCGGAGCTGGTCGAGCGCGAGCGCCAATTGATGGCGCGGGCCGACGTGGTGTTCACCGGCGGCGTCAGCCTCTACGAGGCCAAGCGCACCCTGCACCCCAACGCCCACGCCTTCCCCAGCAGCGTCGACGTCGCCCATTTCGCCGCCGCCCGCGGCATCGTCGAGGAGCCCGCCGATCAGGCGGCCATCCCGCACCCGCGGCTCGGCTTCTACGGCGTCATCGACGAGCGGCTGGACATCGCCCTGCTCGACGCCGCCGCCACGGCCCGGCCCGACTGGCAGTTCGTCCTGGTCGGCCCGGTGGTGAAAATCGACCCGGCCGACCTGCCCCACCGTCCGAACATCCACTATCTCGGCCCGAAGAGCTACGATGACCTGCCGCATTATCTGGCGGGCTGGGACGTCGCCCTGATGCCCTTCGCGCGCAACGAATCCACCCGCTTCATCAGCCCGACCAAGACGCCGGAATATCTGGCCGCCGGGCGCCCGGTCGTCTCCACCTCGATCACCGACGTGGTGCGCGGCTATGGCGACAGTGGCGTCGTGCGCATCGCCGACGCGCCGGAGGATTTCGTCGCCGCCGTCTCGGCCGCCCTGGCCGACGCCGCCGACCCGGAACGGCTGCGCGCCACCGCCGACCATGTCCTGCGCGACATGTCCTGGGACAAGACCCAGGGCCGCATGAAGACGCTGATGGAGCAGGCCCGCCAGCGCGGACGCGCCGCGCCGCCCGCCCATCGCCCGGCGCCGGCGATCCACCCGGCCAAGCACGTCAACGGGCGCGCCGCCGGCCGCCGCTCAGGCTTCGACTATCTGATCGTCGGGGCGGGCTTCGCCGGCAGCGTGCTGGCGGAACGTCTGGCGGCGGGGCTGGACAAGCGCGTCCTGCTGATCGACCGGCGCCCGCACATCGGCGGCAACGCCTACGATCACTACGACGACGCGGGCGTGCTGATCCACCGCTACGGCCCGCACATCTTCCACACCAACGCCAAGCCGGTCGCCGATTACCTGTCCCGATTCACCAAGTGGCGGCCCTACGAGCACCGCGTCCTGGCGCGGGTGGACGAGCGGCTCGTCCCCATTCCGATCAACCGGACGACGGTCAACCAACTGTATGGCTTGGACCTCGACGAGGCCGGCGTGGCGGAGTTCCTCAAGAGCCGCGCGGAACCGGTGGCCGACGTCCGCACCTCGGAGGACGTGGTGGTTGGCGCCGTGGGGCGGGAGCTGTACGAAAAGTTCTTCCGCGGCTACACCCGCAAGCAGTGGGGCCTCGACCCGTCGCAGCTCGACAAGGCGGTGACGGCGCGGGTGCCGACGCGGACCAACGACGACGACCGCTATTTCGGCGACAGCTTCCAGGCGATGCCGCTGAACGGCTTCACGCGGATGTTCGAGAACATGCTCGACCACCCGAACATCAAGGTGATGCTGAACACCGATTTCGACGACGTGCGCGACGAGATCGCCTACGACCGCATCGTCTTCACCGGCCCGATCGACGAGTATTTCGGCCACCGCTTCGGCAAGCTGCCCTACCGCTCCCTGACCTTCCGGCACGAGACGGTCGACCGGGAGTGGTTCCAGCCGGTCGCCGTGGTGAACGAGCCGTCGGAGGCGGTGCCCTACACCCGCGTCACCGAGTACAAGCACCTGACCGGGCAAAGCCACCCGAAGACCAGCATCACCTACGAGTATCCCTCCGCCCAGGGCGATCCCTACTACCCGATCCCCCGCCCGGAGAACCAGGAGCTGTTCCGCAAGTACCAGGCGCTGGCCGACAACACCCCGGACGTGATCTTCCTGGGCCGGCTCGGCACCTACCGCTACTACAACATGGACCAAGTGGTGGCGCAGGCGCTGGCGGTCTACGCCCGCCTGGAGAAGGAGGAGCAGCAGAGCCGCGGTCTCGCCGCCGCCGCACGGGCCTTCGGCTCGCTGGGCGCGGAGCGGGAGGTGCGGGTCGCGGGGATGGGGGATTAGGAGGAGCGCGCACACCCTTGCCCCCACCCTTTTCCCCCGCTGAGCGGGGAAGGGCGCTTTCTTATCCCCTCCCCTGCAAAGCGGGGGAGGGTTAGGGAGGGGGCAAGACTCCGCACACCCCGAACGCCCCAAAATCACAGAGCACCCCCATGCACATCCCCACCCTGTTCGACAGCGCCTTCCTCGGCGGCTTCGAATGCTCGACGCACCGGCGGCATGACGGGCGCCGGCTCGACCTGATCGCGGCGACCGGCCACGACCGGCTGGCCGCCGAGGACTATCGGCGCATGGCCGCCCACGGCCTGCGCAGCGTGCGCGACGGCGCGCGCTGGCACCTCATCGAAACCACGCCGGGCCACTACGACTGGTCCAGCCTGCTGCCCATGGTCCGGGCGGCGCGGGAGGCCGGGGTCCAGGTGATCTGGGACCTCTGCCATTACGGCTGGCCGGACGACATCGACATCTGGCGCCCCGCCTTCGTGGAGCGCTTCGCCCGTTTCGCCGGGGCCGCCGCAGCCCTGCTGCGCGACGAGGGCGTGGAGACGCCCGCCTATTGTCCGGTCAATGAAATCTCCTACTGGGCCTGGGCCGGCGGCGACATGAAGCGCTTCAACCCGATGGCCGAGCGCCGCGGGGCCGAACTCAAGCACCAGCTCGTCCGCGCCAGCATCGCGGCCATCGACGCGATCCGCGCCGCCGACCCGCGCGCCCGCATCGTCCAGGTCGATCCGGTCATCAACGTGCTGCCCCGCCCCGACCGCAGGGGCGACGCCGGGGCGGCGGAGGAGGCCCGGCTGGCCCAGTACGAGGCGTGGGACATGATCGGCGGCTACGCCTGGCCGGGGTTGGGCGGCAAGCCGGAGTATCTGGACGTGATCGGGGTCAACTACTACTCCGACAACCAATGGTTCCTGAAGGGCGGCACCATCGGACGCGACGACCCGCGCTACCGTCCCTTCGCCGACATCCTGGCCGAAGTGCACCAGCGCTACGGCCGTCCCGTCCTGGTGGCCGAGACCGGCGCCGAGGGCGATGCCCGCGCCCCCTGGCTCGACTATGTGACGGGGGAGGTGATCACGGCCTTGAAGGCCGATGTGCCGGTGGAGGGCGTCTGCCTCTACCCGATCCTCGACTATCCCGGCTGGGCCAACGACCGCCATTGCGAGACCGGCCTCTACGGCCTGTGCGACGAGGATGGCGGGCGTTGCCTGTATCAGCCGTTGGCCGCCGCCCTGGAACGCGCGCAGGCCCGCGTCGGTGCGCTGCTCGGCCAGCCGCAATCCGGCCGGCCGGAACTCCAGGCGGCTCAATGAGCGGTTTCGACACGGACACCATTCCGGACCGTCCCGGCCGCTTCCTGCTGCGCTACATCCGGCGGCGGCCCTGGTCCTTCGGCGGGCTGTTCTCGGTGATCGTGGCGGCGGCGGGCTGCGCCGTCGCCGTGCAGTACGGGATGAAGCTGCTGATCGACGCCATGGCCTCCCCCGACCGGGCGGCGGCGGACGTCTGGACTCCGCTCGGCCTGTTCCTCGGCTTCATCGCGGCGGAGAACGTGCTGTGGCGGCTGGGCGGCTGGCTCGGCTGCCGGACGGTGCTGGCGACCGGCGTGGACATGCGGCTGGACCTGTTCCGCCATCTGACCGGCCACTCGATGCGCTACTTCTCGGAGCATCTGGCCGGGTCGCTCGGCAACCGCATCGCCGCCACCGAGAACGCCGCCACCACCATCTTCCGCACCCTGACCTGGAGCATCGTCCCGCCGGTCACCGACTTCCTGGGGGCGGTGCTGGTGCTGCTGACCATCCATTGGGGCATGGCGGTGGCGCTGGTGATGTTCGCCGTGGTGGTCGCCGTCGCCATCGTCGGGCTGGGGCTGCGCGGGCGGACGGTGCACCACGCCTTCGCCGAGCAGTCCGCCCGCACCAACGGCGAGCTGGTCGACGTGGTGTCCAACGTCTGGACGGTGAAGGCCTTCTCCGCCCGCGGGCGCGAACGCGAGCGCCTGCGGCAGGCCTTCACGGTGGAGGCCGGGGCGCACCGCCGGAGCTGGATGCATCTGGAGAAGACCCGCGTCGTCCATGACATTTGCCTGTGGGTGATGGCCGGATCGATGCTGCTGTGGGCCCTGCTGCTGTGGCGGGACGGCACGATCACCACCGGCGACGTTGTGATCGTCAGCGCCCTCACCTTCCGCATCCTGCACGGCTCCCGCGACCTCGCCTTCGCGCTGGTCACCGCCACCCAGCAGGTCAGCGCCATCGACGAGAGCCTGCGGGTGATCGCCCGCCCGCACGACGTGCTCGACCCCGTGCCGGCCGAGCCCGCCACGCCCGGCGGCGGCGCCATCGCCTTCGAGCGGGTCTCCTACCGCTATCCCGAAGGGCGCAAGGTGCTGGAGGACTTCAGCCTGACCATCCCGGCCGGGCAGAAGGTCGGGCTGGTCGGGCCGTCGGGGGCCGGCAAGTCCACCATCATCAGCCTGATCCAGCGGCTGGACGACGTGCAGCGCGGCGACATTCTCATCGACGGCCAGCCGCTGACCGCGCTCGCCCAGGACGACCTGCGCGCCAAGATCGCCGTGGTGCCCCAGGACATCGCGCTGTTCCACCGCCCGATCCTGGAGAACATCCGCTACGGCCGCCCCGACGCCAGCGACGAGGAGGTGTTCGAGGCCGCCCGCCACGCCTTCTGCGACGGCTTCATCCGGCAGTTGCCGGAAGGCTACGGCACGTTGGTCGGCGAGCGCGGCGTGCGGCTGTCGGGCGGGCAGCGGCAGCGGCTGGGCATCGCCCGCGCCTTCCTGAAGAACGCGCCGATCCTGATCCTCGACGAGGCGACCTCCGCCCTCGACACCCAGTCGGAGCAGGAAATCCAAGCGGCGCTGGCCGATCTGGCCCAGGGGCGGACGGTGGTCGCGGTGGCCCACCGCCTGTCCACCGTGTCGGCCTTTGACCGTGTGCTGGTTCTGGTGGACGGTCGCATCGCCGAGGACGGCCACCCCACGGAACTGCGGCGGCGCGGCGGCCTTTTCAACTCCCTGTGGCAACTCCAGGCGCAGGGCTTCGCGGCGGAGTAGTTGACGGCCTCCGCACCGTGGCGCGGAGGCCGCATCAGCCGGAACGGTTAGGGAAAACCGCCCTTCGACGAGCTATCTTTCCGGGCGTTGTGTGTTAAGACACCAGACGCAACCTCGCCTCGGCCCGAAAGCTCGATGAAAGCCACGACCGACGATAGCATCCTTGAAATTCAGGCCCTTATTCCGTGCAGAATCCACGGAGCCGGCGCATGACAGACCTGCCGGTGATTGGCGGGCCGGTGATTGGCGGGCCGGTGATTGGCGGGCCGGGAATTGGCGGCCCGGTGACCGGGGACGACCTGGATTTCCTGTCCGGCGGGGGCGAGATGGGAGAGCGGATGCGCTCCCACGACTGGTCGTCCACGGCGCTCGGCCCGCCGCAGGGCTGGCCGCAGAGCCTGCGCACCATCGTCAGCGTCGTCCTGTCCTCCCGGCAGGCGATGTTCGTGGCCTGGGGCCCGGAGCTGTCCTTCCTCTACAACGACGGCTACGTGCCGATCTTCGGAGCCAAGCATCCGGAGGCGCTGGGCCGTCCCTTCGCCGAGGTGTGGTGGGACATCTGGCCCCAGATCAAGCCGCTGGTCGACCGCACGCTGTCCGGCGAGGCGTCCTGGTACGAGGATCTGCTGATCCCGATGGAGCGCCGGGGCTTCCGCGAGGACGCCTGGTTCACCTTCTCCTACACGCCGGTGCGGGGCGAGGACGGGCGCATCCCCGGGATGTTCTGCGCCGCCATCGAGACGACCTCGCAGGTGCTCGCCGCCCGGCGCACCGACTTCCACCTGAAGCTGGAGGCCCGGCTGCGCCAGCTCTCCAACCCGTTCGCCGTGGCCGCGGCGGCGGAGGAGGCTCTGGGCCGTCATCTGGGGGTCAGCCGCGTCGGTTACGGCGTGGTGGACGAAACCGCCCGCTTCTTCACGACGGAGCGGAACTGGACCGACGGCAGCGTCGACCATCAGGCCGGCACCCATGACCTGCTGAGCTTCGGGCCGGAATTCCTGAACACGCTGCGCCTCGGCGGGACACTGACCATCCACGACACCGCGGCGGACCCGCGTTGCGCGGCGCCGGAGCAGCAAGCCGCCTTCGCGGCGCTGAACCTCGCCTCCACCGTCACCACCAGCCTGGTGAAGAACGGGCGGATGGTCGCCGCCCTCTACGTCCACGACCGGAAGCCCCGACGCTGGCACCCGGACGAGGTCCGTCTGGTGGAGGAGGTGGCGGAGCGCACATGGTCGGCGCTGGAGCGCGTCCAGGCGGAGGAGTCGCTGCACCGCGCCAACGCCCGGCTGGCCGCGGAGGGGGAGCAGATGCGCAACCTCTTCCGGCAGTCGCCCAACTTCATGTGCGTGCTGCGCGGCCCGGACCATGTGTTCGAACTGGCCAACGACTCCTACCGGCAACTGGTCGGCGACCGCCCCCTGATCGGCAAGCCGGTGCACGAGGCCATGCCGGAGGTCGCCGGGCAGGGCTTCTTCGAGCTGCTGGGCCGCGTGTACGACCGCGGGAAGCCCTTCGTCGGGCACGCCCTGCCGGTGCGCGTCGCCCGCCAGCCCGGCGCGCCGGTGGAGGAGCGCTTCATCACCTTCATCTACCAGCCGATCAAGGACGCCGACGGCCGGGTGACCGGGATCTTCTGCGAAGGCAGCGACGTCACCGAGGCCAAGCGGGCCGAGGACGCGTTGCGCGACCTGAACGCCACGCTGGAGCAGCGCGTCGCCGAACGCACCGCCGACCGCGACCGCATGTGGCGCCTGTCCACCGACGTCATGCTGGTGGCGCGCTTCGACGGCACCATCAACGCCGTCAATCCGGCCTGGACCAGCCTGCTGGGCTGGACGGAGGAGGAGTTGGCGGCGCGCAACTTCCTGGACTTCGTGCATCCGGACGATCTGGAGCGCACGCGGGCCGAAGCGGCGCGGCTGGGCGCCGGGCACACCACGCCGCGCTTCGAGAACCGCTACCGCCACAAGGACGGGCGTTATCTCTGGCTGTCCTGGGTCGCCGTGCCGGACGACCGCTTCATCCACGCCGTGGGCCGCGACATCACCGCCCAGAAGGAGGCCGACGCCACCCTGCGGCAGACCGAGGAGCAGCTTCGCCAAGCCCAGAAGATGGAGGCGGTCGGCCAGTTGACCGGCGGCGTGGCGCACGACTTCAACAACCTGCTCCAGGCGTTGGAAGGCTGCCTGTCAATGATCGGGCGCCGCACCGGGGAGCCGCAGGTCCACGCCCTGCTCGACGCCGGGCAGCAGGCGGTGGGGCGCGGGGCCAAGCTGGTGCAGCAGCTCATGGCCTTCGCCCGGCGCGACAGCCTGCGCCCGGAATCCATCGGCGTGCGCGACCGCGTGCTCGCCATGTCGGCCCTGCTGGAGCGGGCGCTGCGCGCCGACATCGCGCTGGACCTCCGCCTCGGCGACGATCTCTGGCCGGTCGAGGTCGACCCGACCCAGTTCGAGCTGGCGGTCATCAACCTCGCCGTCAACGCGCGCGACGCCATGCCGTCCGGCGGACGGCTGACGGTGGAAGCGGTCAACAGCGTGTTTTCCCCCGGCGATCCGCGGGGGGTGGAGGGCGAATTCCTGCACCTGTCGGTGTCGGACACCGGATGCGGCATGCCCGCCGCGGTGGCCGCCCGCGCCTTCGAGCCATTCTTCACGACCAAGGACCTCGGCAAGGGGACGGGGCTGGGGCTGGCCCAGGTCTACGGCCTCGCCCGGCAGGCCGGCGGCACCGCCTGGATCGACAGCGCGCCGGACCACGGCACGACGGTCCATCTGCTGCTTCGGCGCTCCGGCGTGGCTCCGGCGGTGGAGCCCGCCCTTCCCGCCGCCATCGTGCCGCCGTCGGTTGGCGCGCGGCGCCACGGCCGCGTCCTCGTGGTGGAGGACGATCCCATCGTCGCCATGACCGTCAGCACCGCGCTGGAGGACGCCGGGTTCGCCGTGCTGTCCGCCGCGAACGCCGAGGAGGCGCTGCCCCATCTGGCGGACGACGGGGTCGACGTGCTGCTGAGCGACGTGGTGATGCCCGGTGGCATGAGCGGCATCGACCTGGCCCGCGAAGCCCGCGAGCGGCGGCCTGGCCTGCCGGTCATCCTGGCGACCGGCTACAGCGAGGACATCGCCCGCGCCACCGGCATCCCGGTGCTGGCGAAGCCCTACCGGATCGACGATCTGGTCGGGCGGATCGACGCGATCCTGATGGGCGACGTCGAGGCCTATAAGATCAGGGAATAAAAAAGGCGGAGCCCCCAGGGGGACTCCGCCTTGGCCGACCGCGATCCGGTTGCTCAGATGTGGTCGGAGGACAGGATGGCCTCGGCGTCGCCGCCGGTGCCGCGGCCCGGCAGGACCGCGTTCAGGACGACGCCCATCAGCGCCGACAGCGCCATCGAGGAGACGACGAAGCCGCCGTCGCCGAACTTCAGCGACGCCCCGCCGATGCCGATGACCAGGATGGTCGAGGAGATCAGCAGGTTGCGCTTGTCGCCCAGATCCACCTTGCCCTCGATCAGCGTGCGGATGCCCGAGGAGGCGATGACGCCGAACAGGGCGATGGACACGCCACCCATCACCGCCGTGGGGATGCTCGACAGGAAGGCCGACAGTTTGCCCACGAAGCCGAGGATGATGGCGAGCGTCGCCGCCCCGCCGATCACCCACACGCTGAACACGCGGGTCACCGCCAGCACGCCGATGTTCTCGCCGTAGGTCGTCGCCGGGGGGCCGCCCAGCGCGCCCGCCACCATGGTCGCCACGCCGTCGCCGAACACCGAGCGGTGCAGGCCCGGATCGGCGATGAAGTTGCGGCCGACGACGCGGCTCAGCACGATCTGCCCGCCGATGTGCTCGGCGATGGTGACCAGAGCCACCGGCGCCACCAGCAGGATCATCGCCCAGGCCGAGACGCCCTCCTTCATGCCCGAGAACAGCAGGTGGAAGTCGGGCATCCGCAGGAAGGGTGCGGCGGCGACCGGTCCGAAGTCCACCATCCCGAAGACCACGCCCAGCGCGTAGCCGGTCAGGATGCCCAGCAGGATCGGCACCACCGTGAAGAAGCCGCGCAGCACGATGGAGTAGAGGAAGATGCTGCCCAGCGTCGCCAGCGCCAGCAGGAAGTGCGGCAGGCTGTACTCGCCGCCGCCCGCGGTGTTCTGCGCCATGCCCACGGCGACCGAGGCGAGGCCGAGGCCGATCACCACGATCACCGGCCCGACGACGATGGGCGGCAGGATGGCCAGCAGCCAGCGCACGCCGAAGGCGCGGATCAGCAGGGCGACCGCCACATAGACCGCTCCCGCCGCACAGGCCCCGACCAGCGCGCCGCCGGTCCCGCCGATCTGGGTGGCGGCGACGATCGGGCCGATGAAGGCGAAGGAGGAGCCCAGATAGGCGGGCAGCCGCCACTTGGTGAAGGCCAGATAGATCAGGGTGCCCAGACCGCTGGTGACGAGCGCCACCGACGGGTCGAGACCGGTGAGGATCGGCACCAGCACGTTGGCGCCGAACATGGCGAACAGGTGCTGAAGGCTGAGCAGAAAGAAGGTGGCCGGGGGCGGACGGTCGTGGACGTCCAGCACCCGGTCGCGCGGGGCTGTCATGAACTGCGGTTCCCGTGTCGGTGGTTGCGCGGCAAGGGTTACTCCGCGACGGCCTGCCCGGTCAAACGCCACCATGCGGAATTTTTCGGCACAGGGCCCCCACAGGACCCGACGGCACCGTCATAGGCGTGAAATCATTCAACCGTTGCCTAAGCGATAGGCCATTCGTTAGTATGATGCTCGATAAAAATTCCCGTGAATGGACATGAAACTGCGTTCCTGCACGCGACGCGGGTTTGAGCGCCTGCTTTTAGAGTGATTGACCACATGGCCGACGAACTGTTTGCACAACTTACAGACACCCTTTCGTCGGCGAAGACGGTGGAGGAGCTGACACGCCCCCTGCTGTCGCTTCTGGAGCTGGTGACGGAGCTGGAAGCCACCTACCTCACCCGGATCGAGCTGGAACACGGCATCCAGCGCATTCTCTTCTCCTGCAACACCAAGACCCTGACCATTCCCGAAGGGCTGGCCGTTCCGTGGGAGGGCACGCTGTGCAAGCGGGCGCTCGACGAGGGGAAGCTCTACACCGACGACGTGCCCAGCTGCTGGGGCGACTCCGAGGCGGCGGCGGCGCTGGGCATCCGCACCTATGTCAGCACGCCCGTCCATCTCGACGACGGCAGCCTGTTCGGCACGCTCTGCGCCGCCAGTTCGGAGCAAAAGCCGCTGACGCCCAAGGGGGAACAGGTGCTGCGCCTGTTCGCCTCGCTGATCGCCCTTCACGTCCAGCGCGAACAGCTCCTGACCCAGTTCCGGGAATTGAACGCGGCACTGGAGTCCTATTCCTACACCGACGCGCTGACCGGCCTGCCGAACCGGCGCGCCGTCGTCGCGGAGCTGCACCGGCTGTTCGCCATGGCCGAACGGGCCGGCCAGAGCGTGCTGATCGGCTTCATCGACCTGGACGGCTTCAAGGCCATCAACGACACCCACGGGCACGAGGCGGGCGATGCGTTCCTGACCGAGGTGGGGCGGCGCATCGGCGCTGGGCTGCGGGCCGGCGACACGCTGGGCCGGCTGGGCGGCGACGAGTTCATCATCGTCGGCATGGGCGCCACGCCCGGCGCTGAGGGGGATGACGCCGCCGACGCGCTGCGCGAGCGGGTGGAGCCGCTGATCCGCGGCGTCTACCGCCTGGACAGCTGCGCCCTCGACTATCCGGGGGCGAGCGTCGGAGTGGTCAGCGCCGACCCCGGCACCACGACACCCGACGACGCGCTGCGCGCCGCCGACGCCGCCATGTATGTTCAGAAGAAGATCCGGCGGGCCGCCCGGGCCTGAGGTCCGGGCCAAGCACCGCCCGCGGCGATTGTCGGCGCCTTACGGGCCGCCGGCCACGCTCCAGGGATCGGGAGCGGTCACCTCGTAGGGCTGGGCGATGCCGCCCATCGACAGCGCGTGGACCGAGTTGCTGGTGAAGCCGCAGGCCTGCTCCGGATTCACGGCGGCGTTGGGACGGACGGCGTAGGGCCGCGGGGCGTCGGGCGACACCGACGTGGCCTTGGTGCGCACGACCAGCCCGTGGCCCGACGGAACGCTCTGCTCCACCCAGACCCACAGGACATCCGGGTTGTCGCGGAAACGGGTCAGCAGGGTGGACAGCGCCTCCGTGCAGGCGGCGTGGTCGAGCTGGTGGGCGCCGCGGTCGATGATCGCCGAGGCCGGTCCGGACGACGAGGCGTCCGCGGGGTTCCAGGTGAACGCCATGAGGCCGGACAGCGCGATGCCAGCGATGGAGGTTCCCCAGAGAACTCCGGAATCGAAACCGGAATCACCGTGACGGCTGGAATGATCGCGCATCGTGGTCCCTCTACAAAACACTCAACCGCTGCAACCGGCGTCCGCGTGTTCCCATCTGTTTGACAGGAAGGCAGGCCCGTGACGTTGATCCAGGACAAGCACCTTACGGCCTCGTCCTGCTCGTTGTTTATTGTGCACCGCAACATCGGCCCGTCAACACCCACCGGAAGCATGGCAGGGCTGATTCCATGCGCTTTCACGCCCGCGTGGCGATGACCGCGGCAATTTGCCGCTCCTCCGTGCCGGAGCACCGTGGCGACCGGCGGATGCGCCGTCGGCCGGCAGGCTCCCAGACAACGGGCCTGGCAACGACATGGTTCCCCGCCGCTGCCCGATTTGCCAACAAAGTCAGTTGGTTATATTTACGCACATTCAGGATTACAAACGAAGGCAACCCTTCAATCCCGCGCCCGCGGGGTCGATTGCGGACACGCGGACGCCATTCCCTTTCACCCGTGCCGCCGCCGCGCGCTATGGTGCGCGCGGCGACCAGCGGACCGGCAAGAGTCCGGGGCGCCCGCAAGAAGAACACGAGAACCGGAAGGGACGAGCATGAGTGACGAAACCCCCAGCCGCCGCGCCGCCGCGGCCTTCGCCCAGACCGCGGAAACCGGAACGCCGGTTGCCTTCGCCGATCTGGTGGCGTTGCTGGAGCGCATCTTCCTGCGCCACGGCACGTCGGAGCGGGTGGCGGCGATCCTGGCGGAGAACTGCGCGTCCTGCGAGCGCGACGGCTCCACCAGCCACGGCGTGTTCCGCATTCCCGGCTATGTCGGCTCGCTGAAGAGCGGCTGGGTGGACGGGCGGGCCGAGCCGACGGTGGAGGAGGCCGGTCCCGCCTTCCTGCGCGTCGACGCCGCCAACGGCTTCACCCAGCCCGCCTTCCTGGCCGCCCGCGACCGTTTCCTGGAGATGGTGCGCGACAACGGCGTCGCCGTGATGGCGATCCGCAACTCCCACCATTTCAGCGCCCTGTGGCCGGACGTCGAGCCCTTCGCGCGGGAGGGGTTGGTGGCGCTCTCCTTTGTCAACAGCTTCGCCTGCGTCGTGCCGTCGGGCGGCAAGGCCGCCGTCTACGGCACCAACCCGATGGCCTTCGCCACCCCGGTGGCCGGCGGCGACCCGATGGTGTTCGACCAGGCGGCCAGCTCCATGGCCAACGGCGACGTGCGCATCGCGGCGCGCGAGGGGCACGCCATCCCCGCCGGCTCCGGCGTGGACCGCGACGGCAAGCCGACCACCGACCCCAAGGCCGTTCTCGACGGCGGCGCCCTGCTGCCCTTCGGCGGCCACAAGGGCGGCTCCATCGCCTTCATGATCGAGGTGCTGGCGGCGGCGCTGACCGGCGGCAAATACTCGCGCGAGGTCGACTGGTCGGCCCATCCCGGCGCCGAGACGCCCTGCACCGGCCAGCTCTTCATCGTCATCGACCCGGAGCGCGGCGGGACCGGAGCCTTCGCCGACCGCGTCGCCGGCCTTATCGGAGACGTCAAGGAGGCGGGGCAGGACCGCATGCCGGGCGAGCGCCGGTACGCCCGCCGTGCCCGCACCCTGCGCGACGGCATCCCGCTGACCCCCGCCCGGCTGGCCGAGCTGCGCGCCCTGGCCGGCGACGCCTGACGCCCCTTCCCTCCTTCAAACCCGGTCGGTTCCCGCCATGACGACGCCCACCATCGCCACCCTGTCCCGCCAGCTCGACGACGGCGCCATCACCAGCCGCCAGCTCGTCGACGCCGCCCTCGCCGCCATCGCGGCCGGCGCCGAGGAGGCGCGCAAGACCTACACCGCCCTGCACGCCGAGCAGGCCCGCGCGGCGGCGGACGCCCAGGACCTGCTGCGCCGGGCCGGGCAGCGCCCCTCCCCGCTGGCCGGACTGCCGATCTCGGTCAAGGACCTGTTCGACGAGGCCGGGCACGTCACGCGGGCCGGGTCGCGGGCGCTGGAGGGTGCCGCCCCGGCCAGCCGCGACGCCGACGCGGTGGCCCGGCTGCGCGCCGCCGGGGCGGTGGTGGTGGGGCGAACCAACATGACGGAGTTCGCCTTCTCCGGCGTCGGCATCAACCCGCATTACGGCACCCCCGGCAACCCCGCCGATCCCGCGCGCATCCCCGGCGGCTCGTCGTCGGGCGCCGGAGTGTCGGTGGCGGCCGGCCATGTCCCGCTGGCGCTCGGCACCGACACCGGTGGGTCGATCCGCATCCCGGCGGCGCTGTGCGGCCTCGTCGGCTTCAAGCCGACGCAGCGCCGGGTGTCGCTGCGCGGCGCCCTGCCGCTGTCCTGGTCGCTCGATTCCATCGGGCCGCTCGCCCGCACGGTGGAATGCTGCGCCATCGCCGACGCCGTCCTGGCCGGCGAGGCGGAGTGGGTGCCGCCGCCGGTCGGGCTGGCCGGGCTGCGCTTCGCCGTGCCGCAGACGGTGGTCCTCGACGGATTGGAGGACGCGGTGGCCGCCGCCTTCGACGCCGCCTGCCGCCGCCTGTCCGAGGCCGGGGCGCGCATCGTCGAGATTCCCATGGCGGAGCTGGCGGAGATCGGCCCGGCCAACGCCAAGGGCGGCCTGCCCGCGGCGGAGGCGGCCCACTGGCACCGCGACCTGCTGGCGGAGAAGGGCGACCTCTACGACCCGCGCGTCCGCGTCCGCATCGAGCGCGGCCGGACCATGAGCGCCGTCGATTACATCGAGGTGGCGCAGCGCCGCGCCGACCTGATCGCCCGCACCGACCGGACCACGGCGGACTACGACGCGCTGCTGATGCCGACCGTGCCGCTGCTGGCGCCGCGCATCGACGCCTTCGCCGAGGACGCGGAGTTCGCCCGGCTGAACCTGCTGCTGCTGCGCAACTGCGCCCTGTTCAACTTCCTGGACCGCTGCGCCATCAGCCTGCCGATGCAGCGCGCCGGCGACCTGCCCAGCGGCCTGATGCTGGTCGGCGCGGCCGGTGCCGACCGCCGCCTGCTGTCCATCGCCGCCGCGATGGAGCCGGTGGTGGGCGCCTGACGCGAAGGGGGCGGACCGAGGGCGCCGCCCCCGTCAGAATCCCAGGGCGCAGCCGTCCTTGCGGTGGTCAGAGCCGGCGATCAGCAGACCGGCCGCGTGGTCGATCCAGATCGCCTGTCCGCCGCCCATCGGCTCGTCCCGGCGGACCACCGTGTGGCCGCGGTGCGCCAGCTCCGCCGCGGTGTCCTCGGCCACGGTGGGCTCGATCTCCAGAACGCCGTTGAAGGCGAAGCTGCGCGGCTGGTCGATGGCCGCCTGGACGTCCAGCCCGCGGTCGAGCACCGCCGACACGAAGGCGCCGTGCCCGGCCGCTTGGTAATGGCCGCCCATCACCCCGAAGGGGCAGACCGCGCGCCCATCCTTGCGGATCAGGCCGGGGATGATGGTGTGAAGCGGGCGGCGCCGCGGCGCCAGGGCGTTGGGGTGCCCCTCGGTCAGGCGGAAGGAGGTGCCGCGGCTGTGCAGGAGGACGCCGGTCGCCGGGTCGAGCTGCACGCTGCCGAAGCTGTGGAAGATCGAGTTGATGAAGGAAATGGCGTTGCCGTCGCGGTCGACGACGCTGAGGCAGACCGTGTCCTTGTGCTCCGCCTCCGTCCACAGCGTGGGGGCCTGGGCGCGGGCCGGGTCGATGCGGCGGCGCAGCGCCGCCGTCGCCTCCGCCGACAGCAGCGCCGCGGCGGCGTCCGGTCCGCCCTCCCCCACCAGGACGTCGCGGTGGTGGTAGGCGAGCTTGGTCGCCTCCGCGTGCAGATGGTGGCGGTCGGCGTCGCCGACCGACGGCGACAGGTCGAAGCCGCCCAGCGCGTTCAGGATCATCAGCGCGGCGAGGCCCTGGCCGTTGGGCGGGCATTCCAGGATCTCGTAGCCGCGGTAGTCGGTGGCGATCGGCGTCACATACTCCGCCCCGTCCTGCGCCGCCGCGAAGTCGTCCAGCGTGTGCAGCCCGCCGCGGGCGCGCAGGAAGCCGACCAGCGAGTCCGCCGTGGCCCCGCTGTAGAAGGCGGCCGCCCCGTGCGCCGCGATGTCCCGCAGCCGTTGGCCGAGCAGGGGCTGGGCGTGGCGCTCCCCGGCGCGCGGCGCGCGGCCTCCGGGCAGGAAGACGGCGCGGCAACCCTCGTCCGCCGCCAGCAGGGGGACCGCCGCCGCCCAGTCCTGGGCCACCCGCGGGGAGACGCCGTAGCCCTCCTCGGCGTAGCGGATGGCGCGGCGGAAGACCCGGTCGAGCGGCAGTCGCCCGTGGTCGGCGTGGAGCCGCGTCCAGGCGGCGACGGCGCCCGGCACGGTGACCGCGTGGGCGCCGTGGCGCGGGATCTCGCCGGTGACACCCAGCCCGGCCAGACGCTCCACGCTCGCGGCGGCGGGGGCGCGCCCGCTGCCGTTCAGGGCGACCACCGGCCCGTTCGCCGGGGCGTAGAGGGCAAATCCGTCGCCGCCGATGCCGGTCATGTGCGGCTCGACCACGCATTGCACCGCGACGGCAGCGATGGCCGCGTCCACGGCGTTGCCGCCCGCCGCCAGGATCTCCAGCGCCGCCGCGCTCGCCAGCGGGTGCGAGGTGGCCACCGCGGCCTCCGTCGCCACCAGCGCCGACCGTCCGGGCCGGCAGAAGTCACGCATCACGATAGGGGCCTCCGGACCGGGAGAGAGGATCAATGGGGGCTGCGGCGCAGGGGGACCACGCGGCGCCCCCGCCCCTCCGGCTCTTCCGCGCCGTGGGCGTGCACTTTCTTGAGCTGGATGACGTAACGCTCGGCGCCGTTGACCATCACGGCGATGACGGTCGGCCCGTTCGCCCAGTCGCTGGGCACGAGGTGAAGTTCCTTGATGCGCGCGGTTCCGGCGGTCAGCTCCGCAAGGTCCAGAACCTCGTCCCCGGCGCGAAACCCCAGATATTCATCGACGATCATGGCGTCCGGCGGCAGTGTCTTGGCGGCAGTGATCCCAAGCCTATCAGCACCGCGGGCGGCGGGCCACCGTACAGGCCGCCGCCCGGCGCTTTTTCATAGGGGGGCTTACGGACGGCGCGTCAGGTGGCAAAACGAGTCATATGGCAAAACGAGTCATATGATTGTCCCAGCGGAAGTCGGCCAGCCGCAGACCGTCACCCGGCAGGTCCGGCGCCGCGCCGACCGTCCGGAGGGTGCCCAGCCCGCTGCTCGCCAGGAAACCGTCGCCGTCCGGGGCGATGCCGCAGCCATCGGGCAGCGCCGCCGACCCCAGCCACGCGCCGGTGGCGTCGTCCCACAGCCCGATGATGCCGCCCTTGGGCGAACTGGCCGCGACCTTGCCCTTGTCGGCGGCGACGCTGCCGATGTAGCCCTCGAACCGGGACAGCTCGTCGTCCGGCGTCTCGAACAGGCGCACCGCGCCGCCGCCCGGACGGTGCGTGCCGGTCAGCGGCTGGAGCATGCCGACGGGCCGCTCGTCCTGCGCGCCGAAGGCGATTCCGCCGTCGGCCAGGGCGGCGATGTGGCGGATGCCGAGGTTCGCGTGCTCCTCCGGCAGGCGGACCTGATCGAGCAGCTTCCCGCTCGCCACCTCGACGTAGGTGATCGAGGAGTCCATCTCGTCCAGGTTCAGCTTGGCCCGCCCGGTGTCCGGATGGGTGATGACGCCGCCGTTGCCGACCGCCAGGACCGTGCCGTCCGCGATCATCAGAAGCTCGTGCGGCCCCAGCCCATGGGTCGGCATCGCGCCGACGCGGCGATAGCCGTCCATCGCGTCGTAGACGCCGATCGACCCGGTCTCGCGCGGCACGTCGTCCTCCGCCACGTAGAGCAGCCGCCCGTCGGTAGAGAAGGCGCCGTGACCGGTGAAGCGGCGGTCGTCCGGCGCGCGGATCACCGGCCCTGGACGCCCATCAGCCAGAGAGAGCGGCATGAACCAGCGCCCAGGACGACGAGCGAAGGCGACCGCCTCGGCCCGCGTCGGGTGAACGACGATGCCGTGGGCGCGGCCCGGCGTCGGGGTGGTGAAGCGCACCTCCGCCGCCCCATCCAGCGCCGCCACGCCATAGTCCGGCGATGCCGCCGCGGTGGCGTAGGCGTTGAGGAACAGCGTGCCCCCGACGGTCTCCGCCCGCGCCGGCCCCAGGAGGGCGCTGAGCAGACCGCCTCCAAGCAGACTGCCCCCAAGCAGACCGCCACCAATCAGGAACAGAGTGCCCCGGCGGGTCGCGTCCATCGCTCAGTCTCCATCCAGTTCGTTGAAGCCGATGCTGATGTCCAGCAACGGCGCGACGGTGCCGGTCAGCAGGTTGCGCAGGTCCTTGGCCCGTTGCAGGGTGGCCTCCACGGTCTTGCGCTTGGCCGGGTCGGCGACGGCGACGTTGATCGGCGCGGGGATCGCCTCGGCGGCGCGGACCGCGGCGGTGAAGCCCTCCTCCAGCGCGCGGCGGGCCTGCGCGCCGGCATCGCCGGCGGGCAGCAGCGCGGTCAGGCCCGGTCCGCCGCCCTCGCCCAGCAGCAGGGCGCGCAGCGCCTCCAGGTTGATGCGGACGTTGCGGGCCGACTGGCCGCTGCGCAGCGCCTCGGCCACCGCCGGCTTGGCCTCCCCGGCGTTGGGGCCGAGCGGCGCCAGCAGCTTCTGGTCGGCGACCACCTGAAGGGCGGTGAGCGACCCGGTGAAGAGGACGTTGACCGCCGACCCGGCGTCGGGGCCGAGCGCGGTCTGCTCCCCGGCGGCCAGCGGCGCCTCCAGCGCCTTCCAGCCGTCGCGGACCTCGCGGCTGATGGCGAGGACGTTCTGCGCCACCGCGGCGGCCAGCGCGCCGCGGAAGCGCCCGGCCTCATCCCCCTGGAACGACGCGGCGGTGACGCCCTCGTCGAACAGCAGCCGCTCCAGCGCGGTCAGCCCCTGCACCGCGGCGCTCTGGCGGGCCAGCCCGCCCGGCTCCAGCAGCTTGGGGTCGCGGGCCTTCAGCATGGCGAGGATCTGGCGCTGCACCACCCCGGCCCGCTCCGGCCAGAAGGCGATGCGGTCGGCGCGCAGCTCCATCGACAGCGGCCCGGCGCGCAGATGCTGGACGCCGGCCCAGGCGTCGTAGACGGCGCGGTGGGCGGCGCGGCAGCTCTCCAGCCCGTCCGCCGTCGGCGCCGCGGCGAACTGGGCCAGCCGCTCCGCGTAGATGCCGGCGGCACCGGCCAGCGCGTCGAAGCGCGGCAGGGCATGGGTTCGGACCAGACCGCCCAGCACGGCGGCGTCCCCCGCCGGCTCCCGCGCCGCCAGGGCGAAGCGGCCCGGCAGAAGGATCGACAGGGCGGCGGCCGACATCAGGCCGATCATGCGGCGGCGTTGCATCTCATCACCTATGCCATTCAAACCGTGTGGACTTTAGAGCCCCAGAACGAAACGCACCAACTTTTCCCGGTCATTGCGCGGCAGGGCCATGAAGGCGCCGCGCGCCTTGTCCGCCTCGCCGCCGTGCCACAGGATGGCCTCGGTGACGCTGCGCGCGCGCCCGTCGTGGAGCAGGGCGAGCTTGCCATCGGACTCCGCCAGCCGCTTCATTCCCCACAGCGGCGTCGTGCGCCAGTCGCGGCCGCGCGCCTCGCCCATCGCCACGCCGTCGGCCAAGTCTTCTCCGAGGTCGTGGAGAAGCAGGTCGCTGTAGGGGAAGATCGTTCGGCGGGACAGCGCGGGATGCGCGGCGTCCTCCCCCGTGGTGAAGGAGGGACGATGACAGGACGCGCAGCCGGTGGCGGCGAACAGCGCGCTTCCCGCCGTGTCGCGCGGCGCCTCCAGCCCGCCGTCGGGCGGCAGGGTGCGCAGATAGCCGTCGATCAGCCCGATCACCGTGGAGGGGATCTCCAGCCCCTCATACTGCGGGGAGTCGCCGTGCGGGGCGTTCCGGCATTCGGTCTGCGCCGGGGTGCAGTCGCCCCAGGGCTCGGGATAGGCCGGGGTGGACATGCCGATGTCGAGGCTGAAGGCCTCGGAATTCTGGCGGTGCAGCGTCGGGTGGACGGCCTTCCAGCCGAAGCGGCCGAGTTGCCGCGTGCCCTCCGGCGCCACCCAGTTGGGGCGCCCGGCGATGCCGTCGCCGTCGCGGTCCTCCGGATCGGCGCCGGCCAGGATATCGGCCTCGGGGATGCGCTCCAGCAGGCCCATGCCGCGCACGGACGGGGCGATGCGGGCGGAGATCGCCGTCGCCTCGGCCAGCGGCCCGTAATTGAGGTCGGTGACGGTCACCACCGGCCGGCGCAGCGTCGCCGTGTCGCCGTCGGGGAAGCGCACCGTCTCGTCGCGGTAGCTCAAGGCGGGCTTGCCCTCGATGGCGAAGCCGAGGACCGCGTTGGTCTGGATCTGCCGCCCATAGACGGGGTCGCCGCTGAGCTTCAGCGCGTAGCCGACGCCGCGGTCGTCGGGCGTATCGGGGTCGGGCGGGCGCCCCTGGCGGGCCGCCGGATGGCAGGCGGCGCAGGAGCGGGCGTCGTAGAGCGGACCCAGCCCGTCGTTGGCGTGCGTCACCGTGGGGGCGCTGACCCACATCCGCCGGAACAGCTTCTCGCCGATCCGGGTGTCGAGATCGCCCGCCACCGCCGGCAGGGCCGGCAGCAGGGCGAGCAGGAAGGCGAAGCGGGCTTTCATCGGTCGGGCGGGCATCGGTCGGGCAGAGTGCCCCATTCCATGAAGACGAAAAGGCCGGGCTGCGGCCCCTCCCCCGCGCGGGCGGTCGGTGGGGAGCGGACAACGCCGCCCCACGCGGGAAGAAGGGTCGCAACCCGTGGTCCGCCGGCTTACTTGCCGACGTCTTACTTCCCGACGGCCGACGGGTTGTCGAGGCTGTCCGAACCGGCCAGCTCGACCGAAACGCCCAGGGCGGCGACGACGCCTTCCAAAGCCTTCTTCTGGTCGACCAGACGGTCCACCGCGGTCGAAATGATCGCGTTGCCCTCGGTGTTGTCGGTGCCGATCATCTGGTCGTAGGCCATCTTGCCGCTGTCGGCGGTGTCCTTCATGACCTTCATCGCGGCGGTGGTGGCGGTCATCGCCTCCTTCACCTTGGCGTCGGCCTCCGGCGCGGTGGCGGCGACGTACTGAGACAGCGACGGGCCGGTCACGACCTTGCCGTCCACGCGGGTGTAGCGCCCGTTGTAGACGTTCACCATGCCGACCTGGTCGTAATAGTGCGAGTTGTGGGTGTTGTCGGAGAAGCAGTCATGCTCCTCCTCCGGATCGTGCAGCATGAGGCCGAGCTTCATGCGCTCGCCGGCCAGTTCGCCGTAGCTGAGGCTGCCGAGGCCGGTCAGGATGCGGGCGACGCCCTCCGACTCCTTGGCCTTGGCGATGGAGGCGCGGGCCTTGCCCTTGGCCCCCCAGGCCTTGGCCATCTCCTCCAGATCCTCGACCAGCATCTGGGTGGCGACGGTCAGGAACTGGGCGCGGCGGTCGCAATTGCCGTTGGTGCAGTCCTTGCCCTTGGCGTAGTCGGTCGCCTTGCGGTCGCCGGCGCCCGGACCCGTGCCGTTCAGGTCCTGGCCCCACAGCAGGAACTCGACGGCGTGGTAGCCGGTCGCCACGTTGGCCTCGACCTTGCCGGCCTCGTGCAGCGTGTCGGCCAACAACTCCTTGGTGATCTTGCGGGCGTCGATGGTCTTGTCGCCGGCCTTGATCTTCGGGTTGGCGATCACGTTGGCCTTGGCGAACGGGTTGCTGTCGCCGCCGGCGTAGCTGTCGTCCACATAGTCGATCAGGCCCTCGTCGAGCGGCCAGGCGTTGACCTTGCCTTCCCAGGCGTCGACGATCGGGTTGCCGAAGCGGAAGGCCTCGGTCTGCATGTAGGGGACGCGGGCGTTCAGCCACGCCGTGCGGGCGGCGGCCAGCGTCGCGTCCGACGGGTTGGCCACCAGCGCGTCGATGGCCTTCTTCAGCGCCTTGGCGGTGCTGGCGGAGTCCTCGTAGCTGGCCTGGGCGATGTCGGCGTAGGTCTTCACCACGTCCTTGTAGGCGGGCTTGGACGACTGGGCGTCGGCGGCGAGCGGCGCCAGCGCGATGAGAGCCGCGGCGGCAAAGCCGGAGGCGTGCTTGAACATGAAGGTCTCCTCAAGCGTCGGTGATCGTTGGCGTGAGAGCCATGAAAGTGCGAAGCATTCTCAACATGCGCCGCTAATCACTCTCATTGTCAAGATGCATTTGCCAAGCAGGGCGCGCATTGCCGAATTTGCGGCGGACGGCGGGGCCATGGCGGCGGCCCCACCCGCCCACGCTCACTTCACCAGCGGTTCGTAACGGGCGTCGGTCAGCGTCTTCATGAAGGCGACCAGCGCCTTGATTCGGCGGTCGTCGAGCGCCGGGCCCTCCTCCAGCTCCTTGATGGAGACGGTGGCGGCGATTTCCGGATTGCCCCAGGGCTTGCCGGTTTCCGGGTTGATCTGGTCGGCCGGCTTGCGGCTGTTGTACTTGTTGTAGAAGCGGACGACGGTCTCAAGGTCCTTGAAGACGCCGTTGTGCATGTAGGGGCCGGTCACCGCGACGTTGCGCAGGGTCGGCGTCTTGAACTTCCCCTCATAAGCCTTCTGACCCTTCAGCGCCGGATTCTCGGCCAGCCCGCGGTCGATGTGCGTCGGCGCCACCCCGTTGGCCGCCCGCAGCTCCGCGTTCACCGGCACGCCGATGTTGTGGTACTCGTAGTTGGTGAAGACCTCGTTCGTCGCCGCCGGCATCGCGTTCAGCTTGTGGCAGACGTTGCAGTTGGTGAACTGCTGCGAGAAGAACAGGGTCATCCCCAGCTCCTCCTCGCCGGTCATCTTGTAGTCGCCGCGCAGATAGCGGTCGTACTTGGAGTCGAAGGGCGAGAAGACGTCGGTCTTTTCGAAGGCGGCGATGCTGTCGGTCATCGCGTCGTATGCGCGGTCGGCGTCGTCCAGCACCCCGGCGCCGTAGAGGGCGACGAAGCTCCGTGCGTAGTCGGCGTTCTCCTTCAGCCGCCCCTGCACCTCCGCCTTGGAGGCCATGGCCATCTCGGCGGGGTTCAGCGGCGGACCGCCGGCCTGCTCCTGGAGAGTGGCGGCGCGGCCGTCGTGGAACTGCCCGCCGAAGGGAACCCCGTTGGCCTTGAAACCGAAGCGCGGGGCGAGATGGGCGTAGGCGGCGGTCGGCGCGTTGCGGTCGCCCAGTGACTTGCCGTCGGCCCCCAGCGACGCCGCGCCGCGTGGGTCGGCGAAGCCGAATTCCGGGTTGTGGCAGGTCGCGCAGGACTGGCTGCGCGTGGAGGACAGGTTGTTGTCGAAGAACAGCGCCTTGCCCAGCTCGGCCTTGGCCCTCTGCAGGTCTGTCTTCTGCGTCGCCGCCGGATCGGCGGCCATGCCGGACGCGCTGGCGATCAACAGGGCGGACAGCGCCGCAGCCGGCGCGACATATTTGCCGAACAATGACATCCTGACTCTCGCTCCTTGACGGCGGTGGTCCATGGCCGCAATCCATGGCGGGGGACCGCCGGCAGTATCCATGCCCTTCGGCCTGGATGATAGTTATTCTCATTATCACGAACGTGCGACCTATTGCCACTGGTCGTAGAACCGGCGGGATTAACTCCTCGTCCCGTTCGTCCGGCCCTGCTCCCGGATGGACGATCCGGTACGGGGGCTCTGGCATGACGGAAAAGGGTACCCCGACCCGGCTACCGATTCTGCTTCGCCAACCGGCGAACCAGCCACCATTCCGAGGTGATGCGGCACCACCGCCGGGACTCCGAATGCTCCGCGCACCGCGAAAGGAGCGGCGGCGGCGGCACTGGTACAATCCCGTCATGGTCCGATAATCGCTTCAAATTCTAATCATTTCCTTCCAAAGCGATCCGACTGCCATTCACGCCCTCGAACAGCGCTCTCCTTCCCGTTTCTTTGGCCCGGCTCTTCTGCACATGGCAGCGCCTGCGCTTTGCCTGAAGGCAGCGCGAAAAGTTGCGTTGCGGATCGCGAAGACAACGGCACCGGCCCGCCGGACTACCCCTATCGATAGGTTTATTAAAATGTCGGGCTTCGACATCCTGAAATCACAGACGCCGTGCATTCCCTGAAAATCAGTAATCAAACCCCTCCGCTTCACAGTGATGAAGCGAAAACCCTTCGCGTTGCAATTATCAACGGAGACAATCAATGACCCTGTTCGCCAACATCCGCGCCATCATTTCCCCGGTTCAGGCCGCCACCAAGGACCGCAAGGGCATTACGGCCCTCGAATACGGTCTGGCGGCGGCGCTTGTCGCGCTGGTCATCATCGGCGGCGCCCGCACCTTCGGCACCAACGTCAGCACCCTGTTCACCGGCATCGGCACCACGGTCAGCGGCACCTCGACGAAAATTCCGTAAACGCCGCTCCTTCCCCATCTCACGCAAAGCTCCCGCCATGGATACGATCGCGGTCTTCGATCCCCTCTCCCTGGCACTGCCCATGGCGGGGCTTGCGCTGGGCTGGGCGGCGGCGGACGACCTGTGCCGGCGCATCATTCCGGATACGGCGTCCATCCTCCTTGCCACCCTCGGCCTCGCGCTTCCGCTGTGGCAGGGCGCCCCCTTTCCCTGGGTCAGCCTTGCCGCCGCCGCCACGCTGTTCGTCGTCCTGTGCGTCCTTCACGGACGGGGCTGGCTGGGCGGCGGGGACGTGAAGCTGGCCTCCGCCATCCTGCTGCTGGTCGGGGTGGAGCGGGCCGCCCCCTTCGCGACCGCCACCGCGCTGGCCGGCGGGGTGCTCTCCCTCCTCTATCTCGCCGGATGGCTGGCGCTGCGCAACGCCCGCCCGGCGCGCCGGTTGCTGCGCCGCTTCGGCGGTCGGCCCGGCCCGGCCCACATCCTGGCCCATCTCCTGGCGGCCGAGGCGCACCGCGTCGCCACCCGCCATTCCGTGCCCTACGGCGTCGCCCTGGCCGCCGGCGGGCTGCTCACCCTCTCCAACCCCACCGGAGGAGCGGCATGGTTCTGAGAGTGCTTTTCCTGTCCCTGCTGCTCGTCGGGCTGTCGCTGGTGGGCTACGTGTCCTTCTCGATGCTGCCGGCCCCGACCGCCGCCGTCGCGGTGCCGGCGCCCCAGGCGCCGATGGACTCCGTTCTGGTCGCCGCCCGCCCGATCTCCACCGGCATGCTTCTGCGCGCCGAGGATCTGCGCTGGGAGCCCTGGCCGCCGGGCCGCCTCGGCGACGGCTACATGGTGCGGGGCCGCGTCGCGGAGAGCGCCTACAGCGGCGCGGTCACCCGCCGGTCCTTCGCGGCGGGCGAGCCGATCATGGCCGGCCACATCGTGGCGCCGGGGGAGCGCGGCTTCCTCGCGGCCGTCCTGTCGCCGGGCAGCCGCGCCGTCTCGGTGGCGGTGGACGCGGTCAGCGCGACCGGCGGGCTGATCTGGCCGGGCGACCGCGTGGACCTGATCCTGACCCAGAATTTCGAATCCCAGGCGGGGCGCGACCTGCGCAGCCGGGCGGTCGGCGAGACCGTCCTGCAGA
The DNA here is from genome assembly GCF_003119195.2 of Azospirillum baldaniorum. Taxonomy (NCBI): domain Bacteria; kingdom Pseudomonadati; phylum Pseudomonadota; class Alphaproteobacteria; order Rhodospirillales; family Azospirillaceae; genus Azospirillum; species Azospirillum baldaniorum. Next base: position 63,691 of record NZ_CP022262.1, read on the forward strand.
ACCTGCGCGTCATCGCCATCGACCAGCAGCTCGGCGAGGCGGGCATGGCGAAGAACGGGCCGGACGGGCGCATCCCCCGCACCGTGACGCTGGAGGTCACCGCCCGTCAGAGCGAGACGGTCACCGTCGCCGCCGCCATGGGCAAGCTCTCGCTGGCGCTGCGCAGCCTGCTTTCCGACGAGACCGTCCTCACCACGAGCAATGTGGAAGCCGCTTCGGCCCCGACCTGGGCCGAGGACGTGTCGCCCGCCCTGCGCCAGCTTCCCGCACCCCACAGCGCGGAGGCGCCCGCCGCCCGCCGCCCGGCGCTGCTCATCATCCGCGGCTCCAAGACGGAAACGCTCGAACGCTGAACCGGCGCGCCGACCCAGGGGGGACGAAGTCATGACGATGGCAACCATCAACACCACAAGCCGGGTCGCGGCCTTCAGGATCATGGGGGCGGCCCTCCTGGCCGGGCTGTTCGCGGCGCTGGCCGCGGCGCCCGCCCAATCCCAGCAATCCCAGGCGCAGCAGCGCCCCCGCGAGATCACGCTGGAGGTCGGCGGCGGCCAGCCGGTCAACCTGCCGGCCCCGGCGGCCAGCGTCTTCACCTCCGCCCCGGAAATCGCCGACGTGCAGGCGTCCGGCCCGCAGGCTTTCTTCATCGTCGCCAAGACGCCGGGACGGGCCAGCGTCTACGCCCTCTCGGCGGACAACAAGCCGCTCGCCGCCTTCAGCGTCGTCGTCACCATGCCGGTCGGCGACCTGCGGTCGAAGCTGGTCGCCCAGGTCCCCAACGCCGCCATCGACGTGCAGAGCACCGGCAACGGCATCACGCTGACCGGCACCGTCTCCTCCCCCGCCACGGCGCGGCAGATGGTCGAGCTGGCCGAGCGCTACGTCGGGCAGGGGCAGACCGTCACCAACCGCCTGACCGTCGCCTCCCCCGCCCAGGTGAACCTGCGGGTCCGCGTCGCCGAGGTGTCGCGCCAGGTAACCAAGGAACTGGGCGTCAATTTCGAGAGCATGTTCAACATCGGTTCCTTCGCCTTCGGGATCGCCACCGGGCGCCCCATTCTCGACGCAGCCGGCAACCTGATCCGCGCCCTCCCGCCGACCAACTCCTTCGGCGGCAGCTACCGCTCCAGCAATGGGCGGGTGGACATCAACACGGTGGTGGACGCGCTGGCCGAGGACGGGCTGATCACCGTGCTGGCCGAGCCGAACCTGACCGCCCTGTCCGGCGAGACGGCCAGCTTCCTGGCTGGCGGCGAGTTCCCCATCCCGGTCGCCCAGTACGACCGCACCACCACCATCCAGTTCAAGAAATACGGCGTCAGCCTGGACTTCACCCCGACCGTGCTGGGCGGTGGCCAGATCAGCATGCGCGTCCGCCCGGAGGTCAGCGAGCTGACCAACAACGGCGCCGTCGTGGTCGACTCCATCCGCATCCCCGGCCTGTCGGTGCGCCGCGCCGAGACGACCATCGAACTGGCCAGCGGGCAGAGCTTCGCCATCGCCGGCCTGCTCCAGAACAACACCTCGGCGACGCTGGACGCCGTGCCGGGACTGGGCGACGTACCAGTGCTGGGGGCGCTGTTCCACTCCAGCAAGTTCCGCCGCAACGAGACGGAGCTGGTTATCGTCGTGACCCCCTACCTCGTCCGCCCGGTGTCCGCCGCCAACGCCCTGTCCGCCCCAACCGACGGCTTCGTCGCGGCGACCGACGTGGAGCGCATCTTCCTGAACCGCGCCCAGAGCCTGCAGCCCCCGGCCGGCGGCAGCAGCGCGGCCGGCACCGCCCCGCTCGCTATCGGGCCGGGCGCCGCCCGCCTGCACGGCGACGCCGGCTTCAGCCTCCAATGACCCCTTTTGCGGAGCACAGCGCCATGCCCAAAGCCATGCGAACGCCGATGCTGCTTCTGCCACTCCTCACGGGTCTGCTGGGCGGCTGCGCCGTGCCGCAGACGCCCCCGTCGATGCCCGTCGCTCAGACGCCCGCCGTGAAGGCCTTCCGCAACGCCGTCCCCGTCGCCATCGACCCGCGCAGCGGCGCCGTCACCGCGGAGGAACACGCCCGGGTGGTCCGCACGGTGGCCGGGCTCGGCCGCGACACCACCCCCCATGTGACGGTCACCGGTCCGCTGCTGGCCGCCCCGGCGCGGTCCGCCGTCGCCTCCCTGCTGGGCGCGGCCGGCGTGCCGCCGGAGAACATCACCTTCGCCCCCGACCAGACCGCCGCCCCGGCGCTCCAAGTGACCACCTACGTCGCGCTGGCTCCGGACTGCGCGGCATGGAGCGACATCTACAGCGGCTGGTACCAGAACAGCCCGACCGAGGCGCTGGGCTGCAGCAACCGGCGCAACCTCGCTCTGATGCTGGCCGACCCGCGCGACCTCGTGCAGGGCCGCGAGACCGTGCCCGCCGACGGCCAGCGCATGGCCGGCGCCGTCCAGCGCTACCGCACCGACCAGGTGAAGCCCTTCGTGAAGGGCAACGGCACCAGCGCCTTCGTGCTGTCCCCCGCCCTGAACGGAAGCCAGGAGGAGCAATGAGCCTGCTCGCCACCCTTCTCGGCGACGCACCGTCGCTGGCCGACGCCGCCCGCGGCATCGGTCCCCGCCTGCTCGCCTACGTCGCCGACGCGGCCAGCGCCGCCCTCCTGAACAGCGCGGCGCCATCCCTGCTGCCCTGCGAGGTGCGGACCGGCGACATCCGCAGCGCCGTCCGCGATCTCGCTCGCCAGCGCTCGCCCGACCTGCTGCTGGTCGATCTGTCCGGCGTCGCCGAGCCGCTGGCCGCCATGGAGGCGCTGGCCGGGGTTTGCGACCCGTCGGTGCGGGTCATCGCGGTCGGCGACAGCAACGACATCGGCCTCTACCGCGACCTGCGCCGGATCGGAGTCACCGACTATCTGTTCAAGCCGCTGTCCCGCGACCTGCTGGAGGGGGCGCTGCGCGCCGCCGGTGCCGGCGCCGCGGCGGACGAGGCGCCGGGCCGTCTGGGCAAGCTGGTGGCGGTGGTCGGCGCGCGCGGCGGCGTGGGCACGACCACGGTGGCGGTGCATCTCGGCTGCTGGTTGGCCGACGGGGCGCGCGGGCGCACGGCGCTGGTCGACCTCGACCTGCAGAACGGCACGGTGGCTCTGGCCCTCAACCTGCGGCCCGAGCCGGCGCTGCGCGAGGCGGTGGAGGCCCCCGACCGGGTGGATGACGTGTTCATGGAACGCGCCATGGTCGCCGCCTCCGACCGGCTGTCCGTCCTGGCGGCGGAGGAGCCGGTGGAGGACGTGATCGACATCGCGCCGACCGCCGCCCTGTCGGTGCTGAACCGTCTCCAGGCCCGCCACAACTACGTCGTCGTGGACGCCGGCCGCGCCCAGGGCGGGGCCGCCCGCGCCGCGCTGGAGGCGGCGTCTATCGCGGTCCTGGTCGGCGACGCCAGCGTCGCGGGCCTGCGCGATCTGGTGCGGTTGCGCGCCGCCATAGCGCGCCGGGCCGGCGGCGGGCGGCTCGTCACCGTCCTGAACCGGCGCGGCGCCCCCGGCGAGCTTCCCGCGGCGGACCTCATGCGCACGCTGGGCGAGCCGCCGGAGCACGCCCTGCCCTACCGCCCGGTGCCGCTGGCCGTCGCCGCGGGCGTCGGCGAGCCGGCCTTCCGCCATTGCCGCCGCTTCCGCGAGGCGATGGAGCGGCTGGGCGCCGACATCGCCGGCCAGCCCGCCGCCCAGGACGGCTTGTTCCGCCGCTGGGTGCGGCGATGAGCACGCTGTTCGGCCGCAAGACCGCACCCCCCTCCCTGGCGGTCGCCAGCCCGCCGCCCGAGGAGCCGAAGCCCACCCCGGTCCCCGCACCGGCGGCGGCCCCCGTCCCGCCACCGCCGGCCGCGCTGCGCCCGGTCAACCGCTCGCTGAACGACATCCGGTCGCAGGTGCTGGCCCGCATCGACCCGGCGAGCATCGCCGACATGCCGGCGGAGACGCTGCGCCCGCTGGTCGAGCGGCTGATCGACGACATCGCCACCACCAGCCGCAGCCAGTTGAACGGGCGCGAGCAGGCCACGCTGGCGACGGAGCTGGTCCACGACATGATCGGGCTGGGGCCACTGGAACCGCTGCTGGCCGACGACGCGATCACGGACATCATGGTCAACGGCCCCTCCCGCACCTTCGCCGAGCAGCGCGGCAAGCTGGTCGAGACGCCGGTGCGTTTCCGCGACGCCGGACACCTGCTGAACATCGCGCAGCGCATCGCCTCGGCGGTCGGGCGGCGGGTGGACGAATCCAGCCCGATGGTCGACGCCCGGCTGGCCGACGGCAGCCGCGTCAACATCGTGGTGCCGCCGCTGGCGCTCGACGGCGCCTGCATCTCCATCCGCAAATTCGCCCGCCGCACCATCGGCTTCCGCGAACTGGTGGAGTTCCGCAGCATGTCCGAGCCGATGGCCCGCGCGCTGGAGATCATCGGGCGCTGCCGGCTGAACGTCATCATCTCGGGCGGCACCGGCTCGGGCAAGACGACGCTGCTCAACGCCATGTCCCGCCCCATCGAGGCGACCGAGCGCGTCATCACCATCGAGGACGCGGCCGAACTCCAGCTCCAGCAGCCCCACGTCGTCCGGCTGGAGACCCGCCCGCCCAACCTGGAGGGCCAGGGGCAGGTGACCCAGCGCGATCTCGTCCGCAACGCGCTGCGCATGCGTCCCGACCGCATCATCATCGGCGAGGTGCGCGGGGCGGAGGCCTTCGACATGCTCCAGGCCATGAACACCGGCCATGACGGGTCGATGTCGACCATCCACGCCAACAACCCGCGCGACGCGCTGAGCCGCGTCGAGAACATGGTGCTGATGGCCGGCATGAATCTGCCCAGCCGGGCCATCCGCCAGCAGATCGCCGGGGCGGTCAACGTCATCGTCCAGGTGCAGCGCATGCGCGACGGCGTGCGCCGCATCACCCACGTCACCGAGCTGGTCGGCATGGAGGGCGACGTGATCCTGACCCAGGACCTCTTCACCTTCGAGTTCCGCGGCGAGAACCGCGACGGGATCCTGGAGGGGCGCTACGCCGCCACCGGTCTGCGCCCGCGCTTCGCCGACCGGCTGGCCTATTTCGGGCAGGAGGCGCCCTGGAACGCCGCCACCACCGGCCTGTAGCGGGAGGGAAGACGCGATGGACCGCATCCAGGCCCTGCAGCTCGCCACCCTGCTCCTCGGCGTCGGGACTCTGCTGTTCGCCCTGTCCACCCTGCGCGCGTTCCGCCACCGCAAGGCGCTGCGCCGCCGGCTGGCCGTCCTGTCGGCCGAGGCGCGGGCGGTGGTGAAGGACGGCAGCCCCGACATCACCGGCGCCGGGTCCCCGACCCTCGCCGACCGGGTGAAGCGGCGCATGTCGCGTTTCTACGCGCGGCGCCAGACCGTCTATCTGCCGCCGGGCATCCGGCTGTGGCGGGCGCTTCTGTACTCCGTGATCGTAGCCGGCCTGTGCTGGTGGCTGGGCGGGCCGGTGATGGGCGACGCGGGCGCCACGACCGCCGCCGCCGTGGCCCTGCTGGTCACCCCCCGCCTCGTCTTCGCCGCCAGCCGCCGCAAGACGCTGGAGGCGCTGATGAACCAGCTTCCCGACGCGATCAGCCTCGTCGTCCGCGCCACCCGTGCCGGCATCCCGGTGTCGGAAAGCCTGCGCATGGTCGGCACCGAGCTGTCCGAGCCGATCGCCCCGCTGTTCCGCCGCATCGTCGACGAGACGGCCATGGGCATCGACCTGGAAACCGTGCTGACCCGCGCCGCCGCCAACGTCCGCCTGCCGGAGTTCCGCTTCTTCGTCGTCACCCTGCTGCTGCAGCGGGAGACCGGCGGCAACCTGACGGAGCCGCTGGAGAATCTGGCCGACATGATCCGCCAGCGCCGCCGCGTGCAGATGCGCACCCGCGCCCTGACCTCGGAGGCGCGCAGCTCCGCCGCCGTGCTGGCCGCCCTGCCCTTCCTGGCCGGCGGCGGCATGGCGATGCTGAACCCCGACTACGCGTGGCGGCTGATCGACGAGCCGAGCGGCCAGACGATGCTGCTGGTGGCCGGCGGGCTTCTGCTGGTCGGCGTCGGCTCCATGCAACTCCTCATCCGGAGGACCCTGTCATGAGCGGCGGCTTCATGATCGGCAGCCTGATCCCGCAGCCGGTCCTTCTCGGCTTCGGCGTGCTGATGATCCTGACCGGGGTGGCCGGGCTGCGCTCCTGCGCGCTGCGCGAGCGGCTGCTGACCCGGCTGGAGCGCCTGCGCGCCGGAACCGCGCCCTCCGCCGCCCCGGAGACGGAGCGCCGCAGCCTGCTGAGCCGGATCGGCGCCGCGCTGGCCCGCACGCCGCTCGTCGGCTCCGCCGACCGCGAGCGGATGCGCAAGAGCCTGATCGCCGCCGGCTACAACCAGCCCGGCCACCTCTATTCCCTGCTCGGCATCAAGCTGCTGTGCATCGGCGCCGGGATGGCGCTGGTCCCGGCGGCGGCGGGCGACCTGCTGCCCTCGCTGATCGGTGCGCCGGGTGCGGCGGCACAGGTGGTGGCGGGTGCCCTGCTCGGCTGGCGGCTGCCCGATCTGGCGCTGGGCCGGATGCGCGACCGCCGCCTGGAGGAGGTGCGCAACGGCCTGCCCGACGCGCTCGACCTGCTGGTGATCTGCGGCGAGGCCGGCCTCGGCCTGGAGGCGGCGGTGGACCGTGTGGCCCGCGAGGTGGCGACCGCCTACCCGGCGCTGAGCGCCGAGCTGTCGGCCACCGCGGCGGAGATGCGCGTGCTGTCCGACCGCGGCGGCGCGCTCAACAACTTGGCCGCCCGGCTGGACATGGAGGGCGTGCGCGGCATGGCGACGACGCTGATCCAGGCCATGCGCTACGGCACGCCGCTGGCCCAGGCGCTGCGCGTCCTGGCCGGGGAGATGCGCGCCCAGCGCCTCGCCCGGTTCGAGGAGAAGGCGGCCCGCCTGCCGGTGCTGCTGACCCTGCCCATGGTGGTCTTCATCCTGCCCTGCGTCTTCATCGTCGTCGGCGGCCCCGCCATGCTCGACGTCTCGCGCAGCTTCGACAGCGCCGGCAACAGTCAGCAAACCCATTCCAGCCAATCCCACTCCAACCCGCCCCACAGCCAGACCAAGGGAGGTCAGCCATGATCGCCATTCCAGCGTCATCGCATCCGACATCCCCTCTCCCGTCCCGGGAGAGGGAAGGGGCCCGCGCAACGCGCGGGAAGGGTGAGGGTACCGCCGAGGATGGGTTCGTTGATCCTCGCACGACCCTCACCCGGCGCCTGTGGCGCCACCCTCTCCCGGGACGGGAGAGGGGACCGTGGCCGAAGAAGCGTCTCTCCGGTCTGGGCCGCGCCGCGGCGGCGGCCCTCCTGCTGCTGTCGGTCAGCGCCTGCGCCTCGGCGCCGGGCGGCGGGCCGGTGGGGTCGAAGAGCGGCCCGACGGCCAACGCCACGCTGGACGACAAGGCGCGCGTGCAGCTCCGCCTCGCCCGCGCCGCGCAGGAGGCGGGAAACACCGGCTCCGCGGTGCGCTTCTACCGGGCGGTGCTGGATCAGGCGCCGGGCCATGTCGGCGCCCTGCTCGGGCTGGGTGAAACCCTGTCGGAGAGCGGGTCCGCCGCCGACGCGGTGGTCGAGCTTCAGAAGGCCGCCGCCGCGGTGCCCGACAATGTGGAGGTGCAGACGGCGCTGGGCCGCGCGCTGGTCCGCGCCAACCGCCCGGCCGACGCTCTGAACCGCTTCGACGCCCTGCTCCGTCGCAACGACGACGATCTGCGCGCCCGTCTGAACCGCGGCGTCGCCCTCGACCTCGCCGGGCGGCACGCGGAGGCCCAGGGCGAATACCGCCACGTCCTGAAGGCGGAGCCGAACAACGCGGCGGCCATGGCCAACCTCGGCCTGTCGCTGGCGCTGAACGGCAGCGCCGAGGGCGTGGCGATTCTGGAAGGGCTGGTCCAAGGCGGGGTGGACTCCCCCCGCGTGCGCCAGAATCTCGCGCTGGCCTACGGGCTGAAAGGCGATCTGGAGGCGGCGGCCCGCGTGGCCCGGCTCGACCTCGACGACGCCAACGTCCGCTCGAATCTGGCCTTCTACGAGACGGCGCGCCAGTTCGTCGCCTTCAAACCGTGAGGCGGCCCCATGCGCAGCCGCCCTTCTCCCGTTCGCCGTGCCCTGCGTGACCGCCGGGGCCTGACCACGCTGGAGCTGGCGATCGTCTCCCCGGCGCTGATCGCAGGCATGATCGCGCTGGCCGAGGTGTCCTACTCGCTGACCGTGGACGGCCTGCTCAACCACGCCGCCCGAGCCGCCGCTCGCAGCGGCTTCACCGGGGAGCTGGCGACCGGCTTCACCGACCGACGCGCCCAGGTCTGCGATACGGTCTACCGCTTGACCAGCCGGGTGCTCGACCAGAGCCGCCTGTCGGTGCGCAGCCACAGCTACGCCTCCTTCACCACGCTGGGCCAGATCAACGGCGGGGTTCCGCCCTCCACCTCGCTGACCGACCTGAATTGCGGCTCCACCGACTGGGACGCCAATCAGACCGGGATGGCGCTGGGCGGCAGCGGGCAGGTCGTCGTCTACACGCTGCGCTACACCCAGCCGGTGCTGACCGGGCTGGGCGCCACGGTCCTGGGACGGGCGGAGCTGATCCACGAGGCCCGGCTGGCCGTGCGCAACGAACCCTTCATGGTGGGGGAATGATTGGCATGATGGCGACACAGGTCCCGACATCCCGGCGCCGGCCCCTGCCGCGCGACCGCCGCGGCGTCGCGGCGCTGGAGATGGCGCTGCTGGCGCCGGTCCTTCTGCTGCTGGTCACCGCCACCGTGGACGTGGTGCGCTACGTCAGCATCACCCTGACCCTGAACCGCACCGCCGCCAACGTCAGCGACATCGCCACCCAGTTCGACAAGCTGCGCGCCGGCATGACCGTGGTGAAGGGGAACGAAGTCGGCGTGCTGTTCCTCGCCGCGACGGAGGTCGCCCAGCCGCTGGACCTGATGGCCGGCGGGCAGGTGATCATCACCTCGGTCGCCAACATGGGCCAGGGATCGCGGGTGATGTGGCAGGAACGGGCCGGCACCGGCTCCGCCATCAGCCACTACGGCGCAGCGGGCGGGGCGGCCACGCTGCCGCCCGGCTTCACCCAGCAGCCCGGCGACAACGCCATCTTCACCGAGCTGTTCTACCGCTTCACCCCCTATCTGCTGAGCGGACCGTGGCTCGGCAACGCCGGGACCTCCACGACGCTCTACGCCAGCGCCGTCTACCAGCCCCGGCTCGGCACGCTCACCACGCTGGAGACCGGGCCATGAGAACACGCTTCCTGACCGCGGCCCGCCTGCTCGCCTCTCTGGGCGCCACCTCTCTGGGCACGGTGAGGCGGGACCGCCGGGGCGCCACCGCGCTGATGTTCGCCGCCGCCGCGGTGCCCCTGCTCGGCATGGTCGGGCTGGCGGTGGATTACGGGCGGGCCTTCCTCGTGCAGTCGCGGCTCCAGACCGCCATCGACGCCGGGGCGCTGGCCGCCGGCAAGATGCTGAACTCCACGGCGGACGCGCAGAGCGACATCGCCATGTTCGTCGCGGCCAACCTGCCGCCGGGCTTTCTGGGGGCGGCCATCGGCACCCCGGCGGTGACCCTGGACCAGACGAACCAGCGCGTCGGCGTGTCGGTCACCGCCACCCTGCCGACGACCTTCCTGCGGGTCCTGCAAGTCAATGAGCTGACCATCTCCGTCACCAACCAGGTGCAGCGCGCCAACGCCGGGCTGGAACTGGCGCTGGTGCTCGACGTCACCGGCTCCATGGCGACCAACAACCGCATCGGGGAGTTGCGCAGCGCCGCCACCGACCTCGTCAACATCCTGTTCGGGCCGGGCAGCACGCCGCCGAAGAACCTGTGGGTCTCCATCGCCCCCTACGCGGCGGAGGTCAACATCGGCAAGACCCGAACCAGCTGGCTGGCGGCAGGCAGCTACGACGCCACCAAATGGGCCTCCCAGGGCTGGCGCGGCTGCGTCCTGGCGCGCACCCAGCCGCAGGACCAGACCGACACCCCGCCGGCCTCCGCGCCCTTCAAGCCCTTCTGGTACCCGAACAACCAGTACAACGGGACCAACAACGACAACCCCTGGACCCCGAACAACATCACCGACGACGGCACCTACCGCCAGACCAATGACATGGCCGGACCGAATCTCGGCTGCCCGCCGCCGATCATGGCGCTGACCAACGACCGCTCGGCGCTGCTCGCCAAGATCGCCGGGCTGAAGCCGGTGAACCGCGGCGGCACCATGGCGAACCAGGGACTGCAGGCCGGATGGTTCACCCTGTCGCCGAAGTGGCGCGGCCTGTGGGGCGGCGCGACGCCGGACACGCTGCCGCTTGATTACGGGACGCCCGACATGTCCAAGGCGGTCGTCCTGCTGACCGACGGCAACAACGAGTGGTACAAGTACAAGCCGCAGGGCGACTACACCAGCTACCAGCGCCTCAGCGACGGGCTGCTGGGCACCACCGACACCAATCAGGTGACGACGGCGATCAACAACCGCATGCTGACGCTGTGCAGCAACATGAAGGCGGCGGGGATCACCCTCTTCACCATCACCGTCGGTGACAGCGCCAGCAGCGCCACCCGCACCCTCTACGAAAGCTGCGCCTCGCCCGGCCCGAACCATTATTTCGACAGCCCGACGCCGGCGGACCTGCAGACGGTGTTCCGTACCATTGCCGGCCAGCTCAGCAACCTGCGGATCATCCGCTGATCGGCCGCCGGTCGGTCTGCGCTGAACGGCCGGCACCTTGGCCAGGGGCGGTATGGCGGAGACAGCGGTTTATGACCTATTGCGCATTGGTCCGCCGCCGCCCAATGGGCTACAGGATTCAGGACCGTGCAGACAAGAGGCCCGCCCGTCATGTCCCAGACCTTTCATGTGATCGTTGCCGAGGACGACCCCGTCGTCGCGGTCACCATTGCCGAAACCCTGGAGGAGCGCGGCTTCCGCGTGACCATCGGGCGCAACGGGTTCGATGCCTTCAAGATCGACCAGAACGATCCCGCCGACATCCTGATCACCGACCTGCGCATGCCGCATTTCGATGGCACCAGCCTGATCGCCCGCATGCAGGAGCAGCGCCCCGAGCTGCCCATCCTGGTCACCACCGGCTACAGCGACAACCTGCCCAAGGAGGAGCCGGGCCAGTTGTCCGTCGTCCAGAAGCCCTTCTCCGAGGACAGCATCGTCCGGGCGGTGCAGAGCCTGCTCGGGGTCGCCTGACCGGACCGCCGGAGGGTGGCCGCGAAAAAA